>CALDQI010000255.1:0-4974 GCA_937911635.1 uncultured Pseudomonadota bacterium
CAGCGAGAATGGTAATAAAATCGCGATCGGAGCTTACGGGATGGGGTCGAGCGGGGACCTTTCTGGCGGTGCCTGGGTTTACGCTTGGTCAGACGAAGCGAATGATTGGCTCCAATTGGGAGCAACTATCGAAGGAGAGCTTAAGTCTGAAACGGGGTGGTCGGTTGCTTTATCTCGAGATGGCTCGATCTTACTAGTCGGTTCGACGAGGGCAGATAATGGTGATATTGAAGGCTCGGGCAGGGTGGTTACGTACTCGCTCACTGAAAATCATTGGCAACCTGTTTCAACTGTGTATGGGGAGGGTAGATACAACGAGTATACTGGTTATTCGTTGGCCCTGAACGGTGACACCGACGTCGCCGCTGTGGGTTCCACTGGAAACAACATGGGCGTGACGCTGAGTGGATCAGTACACGTCTACGGTTACGATCAAGACTCTGATGGATATGACTCTGACCAATACGGCGGAACAGATTGCGATGACACTAGTTTGCAGGTCTACCCCGGGGCTGCAGACAGTTGGTATGATGGTGTAGACTCCAACTGTGATGGACTCTCAGACTTCGACCAAGACGCTGATGGATACGACTCTGATCAGTACGGCGGAACAGACTGTGAGGATCAAGATCCAAACATCAATCCCGGAATTGTCGATGCCAACAATGACGGAATCGACGATGACTGCGATGGACAAGTCGATGAGGACGGAGCCACCGACAATGATGGCGATGGATTCTCCACCATTGACGGTGACTGCGATGACACCGATTCGACTATTTATCCCGGGGCAGTCGACGCTTGGTATGACGGTGTAGACTCCAATTGCGATGGTGCCAATGACTACGACCAAGACGGCGACGGTGAGGCCACTATGGACCATGGTGGAGTAGACTGTATGGATATCGATGCCAGTATCAACACTGGAGCGACCGAGATTTGGTACGACGGCACAGACCAAGACTGCGACGGTGAATCCGATTATGATCAGGATGGCGATGGCGAAGAATCGGACCAATATGGCGGTATAGACTGTGACGATATCAATCCAAACATCACACCAACTACGGTTTGGTACGTGGACAACGATGGCGATGGATTTGGAAACCCCAACGGGACTACACAGTCCTGTACACAACCCAGTGGTTACATCCAAGACAACACCGATTGTGACGATGGACGTGGTCAGAGCTATCCAAATGCCCCGGAGCTCTGCGATGGTCTGATCAATACCTGTGGTGGCTCACTACCGGTCGAAGAAGTCGACTTTGATGGTGACTTCTACGTCGAGTGTTCCATTGATGGCAACGGATGGTTGGGAGCACCGATCATTCAAGGCGGCGATGACTGTGACAACAACAATGGCGCAATCAGTCCGGGTGCTACAGAAGTGTGGTATGACGGTGTAGACCAAGACTGCTCTGGCGGATCCGATTACGACCAAGACAGCGACGGTCAAGACTCTACAGACTACAACGGCATCGACTGTGATGACACGGACTCCACCATTTATCTTGGTGCTACCGACGCTTGGTATGATGGGGTTGATGCCAACTGTGATGGTGCCAATGACTTCGACCAAGATGGCGACGGATTCATGTCCGATCAATACAGTGGTGACGATTGCGATGACCTAGATCCCAATACAAATCCAGATGGTTTAGACGATCAGGGTGACGGAATCGATCAAAACTGTGACGGGTATGCTGACGAAGGACTGCTTCCCACGGCGGATACGCTTCAACTTGGTGACCTCATCGTTACAGAAGTCATGCAAAACCCAGACAACGTCAGTGATGCAAATGGAGAATGGTTTGAGATTTACAACTCCACGAACAATTCCATCAACCTCAATGGGTTGAGCGTGAGCGACAGTGGTACAGACAGCTTCACCATCAACCGTACGTTGGTTATTGAAGATGATGACTATCTCGTATTCGGAAAGAATGCGGATTCAGCGACCAATGGTGGTGTAGACATCGACTACTCTTATGGATCTCAAATGACCTTGTCCAACAGCGATGATGAACTCATTCTAGAGAATGATCTAGGATTGGTGGACATGATCGTCTGGGACAATGGACAAACCTTCCCGGATCCGACAGGAACGTCGATGAACTTGGACCCAACCTATTACAGTGAATCAGACAATGACAACGGTTCAAACTGGTGTGAGTCCACCACCGTATTGACCTCTGGAGATTACGGTACACCAGGTGCGGAGAATGAAAGTTGCAGTGGTTCTGTCAGTTACACATACGCCAATGATGCCTCGCCCATATTAAACTCCAGCTGTTCTGGTTGTCATTCAGGACCATTCTCTAGTCTCACAACACTCCTAAGCACCCAAGCCGGAGATGACTACAGTTCCAGCTCAAACGCGAACATGCCGTGGATAACACCTGGAGACCCATCCAATTCGTATCTGTACTTGAAGATTCAAGGCACAGCGGCGTATGGTACTCAAATGCCTCGAAATCAAGCTCCACTAAGCAATTCCGATCAGCAACTCATTGAACAATGGATCTTGCAGGGTGCTCAGTGATCTGGTTCCTACTCAGTCTCTGTACTGCATTCGGTCAAGAAACTGAAACAGATATCACGGGGTATTGGGTATCAGAGCAAGGTATCAAGGTTTTCATTCCCCTCATGAGAGATGGACGAATGCCTGTGGTGTTGATGCATGGAAAACCAAAAGTACTATTGGGAGATTGGGATTGGGGCTCACAAACTCTCAAGGTTAACAATTCCCACTTTGGTATCGACAATGGGAAGTTGACCATCCAGAATGCCAAAGCCAAACAAACCCATGAACTGAAAAGGTCCTTGAGGCCTCACACCAGTGACGGAGTCTGGTTTCATGAAAACAAAGGTGAACTCATCATCTCGGATGATGGTAAGAGGACATGGGTGATTCACATCCCGATTTCTCAACAGGCCACCATTCACAAAGCGAAATGGAAAAAAGATACCCTGATCCAAACCAAATTGGATGGGAGATGCACCCTAGATTTGGCTTATGAAC
Source organism: uncultured Pseudomonadota bacterium (assembly GCA_937911635.1). Taxonomy (GTDB): domain Bacteria; phylum Myxococcota_A; class UBA796; order UBA796; family UBA796; genus CAJWHX01. The sequence continues at coordinate 3,026 of CALDQI010000255.1, forward strand.
CAGAGTTACCAGACTTAATGTGGATGATTTGCAACACCTATGAACACGATTGGGTACGCATTCATACGCCGACGCCATTTTTAATGACAGATTGGTCTGGTACTTGGACTTCGGACAATGACTGGATGTTGCAGATAGAGATGAACGGTCAACAATTCACCAAGTTCTATATGGAATCTGCAGAGCGCATCGTCGATTTCGAAGCGAGTTGGCTGGGTGGCTCTCAGGGTAAAAGTATTCTTTTAGAAAGACGCAAAGATTCAGACGCTATTGCCACGGTGAGTCCATCTTATCCAAATGCTATGGTATTGCGGATTGATGGAACAGAGATGCTCTTCTATCGATAACCTTCACAACACAGTACATCCGTGAATAGTCTGACAGAGTGCCTTCTTTGTCCATCAAGTCTATTTCCTGAGTACAAATGCCCCGTACAAGTCGTTGAAGCCACAAACCCTCTCTTTGTAACCAAGGTCCCCTAGATATCTGAATACCTCCAAGTCCCTTCAAGTATTGGAAATCCCATATGATTTACAAAATGGAGAGACGTGCCTAAATTACCAACTGGTGGTTCTGTTATAGGGAGACCTATCCTGTTGGTGAATTCTCCTTTTTCCTGTGGAGTTGAAGAGAATGCATACGACCATTTTGAACTTTTTGAGAGGAATGTAGCAAAAATGATTACATTGTACTTTAAGTAGTATTTGGTGACACCAGAATTGAATGGGGAGTATCCAATGAGTGAAGAACTAGAGGTCAGTCGAATCCCACCCCCTCTTTCTAGATCTAGAAAGCGTCAGCAAGAAGCGTTCCAGCAACAAAAAGAGGAGACCGTTTCGACACTGATGAGAGCTTATGAAGACGGTGAATTGACCATTGAAGAATACGATGAACGGCTCACCCTGGCCATGAATGCGAATACACAGCAAGAACTGGACGTTCTGACCGTCGAATTGAAGGAAACGTTGGCAGTTGTTGAACATCCGAATGAACCTTCAGAATACATCGGTCCGAAAGTAACGGAACGGGCTAAGCCTGTAAAACAAACGACGGTTCTTGGCGAACCAACGAATAGTCAAACGGCCATCTTTGGTGTAGTCAAGAAGGAGGGACCTTGGAGATTATCACCTCGAGTAGAATCCAAAGCGTTCTTTGGTGCGGTTCGACTTGATTTGCGAGATGTCGAATGGGTCGAACTTCATGCAGCAATCGAATGCAAGGCTATATTTGGTAGTATTGTCATTATCGTGCCACCGGGAGTCTCTGTCGATTGTAAAGGGGTTGGTATCTTGGGTAGTTTTGCCAAGCGAAATAAAACCAAGGCGAGCAAGTCTAATTATCATCTGACCATCCGTGGAACAGCCGTCTTTGGTTCGATTGAAGTACTGTTCGAAGATGAAGATTCTGAGGACTCAGAGGATGAATATTACACCAAAAGAGATCTGCTATCGTCTGTACATGATGAAGATTCGGAGGAGGACTCTGATTCAGACAGTTGAGATTCAGCCTTCTGAGATTCTACAGGCACGGGACACTGTGGAGACATCTCTCACCGATTTTGTGAACCCTTCTGACAATCCGCTTGAAAAATTTGCCATACTTCTTTGTTGATCGAAACGATAGAGTTGACCTTGGTCCACGTTCCCGGAGAGCGTTCACGTTCTGCGGCAAATAAAGCGGACTGATTGCTGAGTCCTGAGGTCGCGACATAATCTTGACTGGAACAGGTTGTATATCTAGAGAAGGTCTTAGCTCGATGGGGATAGAGTGACCTATCGTAAGGTGTGAGAGAATCGGTCACCCACAGTGTAGCCCTATCTTTGGCATTTTGGCGCATCCACATCCGAACGGGAATGAGCCGTGTGGCAATACATCGCTCTCTCTCCAAGCGAATGGTTCGCTTAAAAGCACTCCCTTCAGAAGCCAAAACCCCTATCAACACCATCGGT
>CALDQI010000256.1:0-2080 GCA_937911635.1 uncultured Pseudomonadota bacterium
ATGGGCCATTTAGGCCGTCGGAAGAATGTACATAAAACGTGAACGAACCATAGGACACCAGAGGGTCGTCAATACTCTGAAACGTCTCGTATATCATATAGATCCGGTAACCGTTGATCAACTCGCTCTCAGTCAAACCATTCCCACTGTTTCCATTGCTAAATATGGTACTCTCACACTTTGTGGCCGAGCCATTCACATTTTCAAAACGATGCATGTTGAGTATCGGGATGTAATGCGAACCGTTGAAGTTCCAATCCAATGTAATCAATGAATTGTTTGCGCGAAACAAGGCGATTCTTTCATCGATCATCGCTTGATAAGTCGTATGGTTGTAAGGACCGATAGAAACTGCAAATCCCCAGTCTGCATCCACCTTCAGAAAATTGGAGAGGATGGGGTCAGATGACCCCGTTAAACTGTGTGAACTTCCCAAAACCATCGTCTCATCGAAAATGAGGTACGTGTTTCGCATAAACATCAGACCGTAATCCATATCCAGTTCAAGATCGCTATCCATATCATCGGTATCATCAGGATCGGTATCGTCAGTATCCGTGTCATCGGTATCTGGATCGTCCGTATCTGGATCGCCAGTATCCGTATCATCCGGATCTGTGTATTCGGGATCAGTTGTATCTCCAGTATCGATCCCTCCCGGAGTATCATCAGGTATACCTGTGTCCTCAAAGGTAAGCTGAATCTCTGGTGAAATACATCCCATCAGTCCAATCAGTGTCAATGTACGCATGCCTTTCCTCACATTGAGTGTTGAATCAATTTAACCGATTGTTCGTGAAAAACATAGCACTTTCCGAATAGCTATTCGGTAAGCCATGACTTCCATTCCTGAATCCACCATTCTGTACTTTCAATTGCCCATGTTTTTTCAAAAGAATGGGTTCCACCTTCAACGGTTCTGACAGAAGGATTGAGTCCTTGCGTTTGGGCGGCATGCAGAAAAAGGGTCGACCCTTCGGTAAACTTGCGCTGCTCGCTATCCCCTACTATCCAAGCAATATTTTGGTTCTGTCCAGCGCCACGTAAAACGAGTTCTCTCGGATTGAGTGCATATGCATATTCCTTATAATACTCTTTACCAAATACATTTTGATACAGTTCATAGTTTGGGTAGTCTTGAAGAGCGATATCAAGATCCGTCGGTGAATAAGCAATCATCGAATCCACTTTGTCCGGATGTCTCAACCCAATACTCAATGCACCCAGGCCCCCCATCGATACACCAACCAACGTAGTACTCTCTATATCGTATTGGTCCACCACCGTTTGAATGCTGTTCATCGTCCAAGTTTCATAGAGATGCTCGCCGTCTACCCAGTCCAGCCAGTATCCCCTCTCCCCTTCTGGAATCATTAAAACCGTTGGCGGAAAGTCTCCTTGTTGCATTTGTTTCCATACCGTTTGCACGATTGAGGCACGGGAGAAATTTTGGGCTGAGTCTCCCAATCCATGAAGAAACACAATGAGGTTTTCAGTTTCATCATTGGGAAGCATCAATACATAGCACTGAGTCGGATTCAAGCAAGTTAACGGTAACACTCCTATCCTCCCAGATTCTTAAATGCCGCAACATTATTGGCATACCGAATGGCTTCTGTATACGAGACTTCCCCACTCCGAATTAAATCCTGCAGAGCCCTATCCATCGTCACCATCCCTACCGATCGAGAGGACTCCATCATACCTAGAGCCTGATGCATTCGGTTGTCTCGAATAAGATTTCGAATTGCAGGAGTACCGACCATAATTTCAAATGCTGGAGTACGCCCTGCCCCCGATTTTGCGAGCAACAGTCTCTGGGAGACAACCACCTGCAAACTGGCAGCAATCTGGGCTCTGATTTGGGCTTGTTGATCTGGAGGAAACGCATCGATAATTCTATCGATTGTTTGAACAGCGTCATTTGTGTGTAGTGTCGCAAATACCAAATGCCCTGTTTCTGCCGCTGTTAAAGCCAAACTAATAGTTTCAAGATCTCTCATCTCACCAACTAAGATAACATCCGGGTCTTCTCTTAATGCTGCTTTTAAAGCTGCTGAAAATGATTGAGTTTGTTTTC
>CALDQI010000257.1:0-2632 GCA_937911635.1 uncultured Pseudomonadota bacterium
TAACTCTAACTATAGGGTTCTCTGAAAATAACTATTCCCTTAGTTTTGATGGGAATTCACATGTCTCTATACCTACAGATTTATTGGATTATGATGAGCCTAGAACAATTTTATTACAAGTAAAAAATAATGGTGGTGGAACTATATATTCAAATTTCACAAATGAGACAGGTGAATATAGTTTTGGTGTTTGGAATAACGGACCACAATTTCAATTAAAAGGTCAAGGTGGTTGGGTAGATGCCGGGGGTAATACTGAAACTATAAATGGTGAATGGATGTATGTCGTTGGGACATGGGATTTAAACGAAGTAAAATTATATGAAAATGGTACCCTTGTAGATTCAAATCCATTGCAAGGTACATTAGCACAAAATACATTTAATGGTAGTGCTGGCATTGGTGTTTCTGCTGCTAACTGGAATAGTTGGTATAGTGGTAATATATCTAAAGTTGCAGTGTGGAATAGAGCATTAAATGAGCAAGAAATAATTTCTCAAGTCAGTGGAGGTTCTGTGCTAGATGAACCTGAAAACTTAGTTGCTTTCTGGCCATTTAATGAGGGCTCAGGAAATATCGTTAATGATATAAGTGGAAATGGTAATAATGGTTCAATAAATGGTGTCACCTGGAGTGAGGATGTACCTCCCCCACCAGTATTTGGTTGTACAGATTCCTATGCTGAAAATTATGATTCTGAGGCGAATTCAGATGACGGCAGTTGCTCAGGTGCAATCATGGATGGCCATGTTTATGATGAGGTGAAGATCGGCGATCAGATTTGGTTTGCGGAGAATTTACGGACGACGGTATACGCGGATGGCTCGGCCATACCGGAGGTAACCAACGGGGACGAATGGGGTAACCTGAGCACAGGCGCCCGATGCACGAATGACAATAATCCGGATAATGTGGCGACCTACGGCCGGTTGTACAATTGGCATGCGGTCAACGACGCGCGAGGCCTTTGTCCTTCAGGGTGGCATGTCCCTTCGGATGGGGAGTGGACCACGTTGACCGATGGTATTGGTGGCGCGTTGACTGCAGGAAATGCGCTGAAAGCCGGTTCCGATTGGTTCAACAACGGCAATGGGACGTCTCCCAATGGGTTCGACGCTTTTCCTGGAGGCCAAAGAATGAACGCCGGCAACTTCCAAGGTGCGGGCACCGATGCTTTTTTCTGGACATCTACGGCGCTGTCTTCTGTGCAGGTTTGGTTTCGGTCGATGGTGTGGAACCTGCCCGAGGTCGTTCGCAACCCAGCTGAGAAGAACGTCGGCATGTCCATCCGCTGCATCAAAGACACAGAATAATGAACCGTTTCTTCACACTTCTCTTAGCTGCTTCTTGCTTGACTGCTGTTGGGCAATGTGAAGTTGACTACGATTGTGAAGCTGACTACGATTTTGGGGAAGCAGTTTTTGGGATTTCGCCTAATCCGCAAGAAGGCCAAGCTTTTGAATATGGTGAAATCGATGAGGGTTATTATGATGTGCTTCACATCTTGATTCCATCGTTTTCAGACGGTATTGACTCCAATTTGCCAGTGCTCCCTATTGACAGTTTGGTTGTCATGGAGAGTACTTCAGATGATTCAGTAGGCTATCAGGGTATTTGGTTCACTGACACTCTGACTCAGGAAAATTTTTCTGCAGGGGAACTTGTCCAGTATCGGTTTTGAAACAATTTCCAACTCGAGATGACCACGAATGGTTAACATCCAAACCGCGAGAGTTTTCTGTACATTAGTATCATGATTAATCGATTTTTCACTCTCATTTGTGCTTTGGTCTTCATTGGAATGAGCCAAGAAACCACTGCTCAAACCACCTACAAAACTGTTGATGGCTACCCTGCTTGTATTTCAAAAAAGTACATTGACGATTTTGTGACGTACTCAACACAAAAGGACTTGGAAGCTATGCAGAGCCTATTGGATGCTGGCGTTTGCTTGTCCATGAAACCCAATCTCACTGTGTATTTAGTAGAGTCCTCGTGGGGTCTCGTATCATTTCGAATGAAAGGCGACACCAACGTCTTTTGGACTGTGAGAGAAGGGCTCAAGTAAAAAGATGTGAGATGGCTTAGTAAAAAAATGCCTTGGACTTCGATTTTGGACTTCTCACGGCAGATAGAGGCTGACTCAAGTTCGACTTGCTAAACCACAACATAACTTGAGAAACTATGAGCTCTGAGAAGTGGTATCAACAGACCTCAGGAATCGTCCTGATGATCATTCTGGTTTTTCCAATTGGTTTGTTCTTGATGTGGCGGCATTCTTCTTGGAGTACCCTGACCAAGACTGTGATCACTGGGGCGTTCGCTGTTGCCCTTTTATGGAATCCAGATAAGGATGCAGATCCCCTAGAGGTTCGAGACAAAGCCGTTTATCAACAAGCCGAGGAAGTGGAAGACAACGAGGTAGTAAAAGACAACCTCATATCTCTCTCCAAAGATTTGAGAACTCAGTTGCGTCTTGAAGTTGAGAAGGCGTGGCAAGACTCTCTTAATGGGGATCAAGAAGCAAGGCAAAAGTGCATTGATGACGCGGATGCCCTATACATCGAGTTGAAAGAAATGCACGAAGAACTCCAATCCTTTAGAAAGACAGAGGACTTCAATTTTTACGGAT
>CALDQI010000258.1:0-3940 GCA_937911635.1 uncultured Pseudomonadota bacterium
CAACCAAGAACAGATCTTCTGGTTGTATTCGCTCTTTCTCCACACCACTCGGTGCCATTACAATTCCTCGTTCATGACGTATCGCGATGCCACCACCCGTTCCACCAACCCAACCAAGGGTATAAAAGTGCCGACAGAGTGAACACAACTCCTCTTTTAATTCGTTGAGGTCCATAGGTACTCCAAGATTTGTACAGTAATCATACATTCGGAAACAAAATACATTGTAACGCAGTTTTGATGAAAAGGGCTCTACTGGTAGACGATATAGAAGGGATGTTTACGGACATTCCGTAGTCCATTTCTTGCTCAATCATCCCACTCGAGTACATTATAGATAACATCGACTCATCGCTCCATCCTCAAAGGAAGACCAATGTATCTGCTCAGCCTCTTGTTTGCATGTTCAAACTCTACACACAAAACCTGCCCTACAGCCGTATCAACTGCACTCCAAGAATGCGTAAACGACTACTCTGAACGATTGCGAGAGTGTATTACCACCACCGGATCCCTTTGCAACTCTAGTGATGCGGATTTGTTGTCCATTATTGATTCTCTAGAGTCTTCCGTAAGCGATGAGTGCGGTGAAGAAAATCCATACTCCCCCATCACTATTGACAATGTCGCCACCCGTATAAGCAAGGCTTGTGAAACGCAGTCTAGATCAGCGGCATGGAGAGTCTTTGGTGGTCCACAAGCCGAAGTATGGACTCAAGGAGATGCACAGACACAAAGTTGCTTGACTCAATTTCATGAAGTGGAACAACGGTTCCTCGAAGCGTCCCTTCAAACTGTCAATGACTGTCTGTTTGAAGATTGTACACCTGCTTCACTGGGCAACTCTCGTAAAGAACTCCGGCAGCAATACAACCAAGAGTTCCTTGGAGAATGTAGCCCTATCGAAGATACTCTAGGGATCAATGCGACTCATTTACTGAAGAATCTCGATACACAAGTCGATTGTTTGACCGCTGCGGCCCATCCAGATGTGGGAGAACATGAGTTATCGTGTGGTCCATCAAACGCAGAATTTCAGGTGCAACGAGGGGAATGGCAGCAAATTATCGTTGATTCAGAAAAATGGGGGACACTGTGCGGAGACGGAACAGAGTTTGCTTTCCACGTTCGATTTGCTCCCGAAGGCCATGACCTAGACAATGTATTGATCGGGTTGCAAGGTGGAGGTGTCTGTGTCTTTGAAGAAGACTGTACCGCAAAGATGGCCAGTGCTCCCGGTCTATTCAATGCTCAAGACGATATCCCCTACGGCATTGGAATAGCGTCACTGGATCCAGAGGTCAGCCCATTTGCAAATTGGACCCAAATATACGTTCCCTATTGCAATCAGGATGTTTTCGCTGGCGGTGGTGCCACAGAAGATTTGGGAGACCTCCAGCTTCCTCGATATGGCGCCATCAATATGCGGTCGGCAGTTCAAATGGTGCGAGATGTCCTTTGGAAAGAGTTGGACAATACAACCGAGGAGGGATTCCGTCCCGATCAAGTGCAGGCTTTCTTTGGTGGTTGGTCTGCTGGAGCATACGGAACCAACTACAATTACCATTGGTTCTTGGATGATTTATTGTGGCCCAAGACCACTGCCTTTCCAGATGCTGGTATGGCATTGCACAATGGGCAAACGCTCGGCGTCATGGGACTTGGCTTGTTGAAAATCCCGGCTTGGGGTGCTCAGAGTTACCTTCCGCCCTATTGCTTTCAAGGAGAGTGCGCAGTCGGTCCGATACTCTCAGAGGCACTATCAAAACGACTGAAACAAGTTCCCGAGCAGCAGATGCTCATCTTGTCCAATCCTGTCGATGATATCCAAATGGGCGATGCCTACTTCCAAGACACAGATTTTTGGATCAACTCGATGAGAGAAGCCTACTGCGAGACCAAAGACTTAACGGGTATACACTACTTTTTGACGTCCGTATCCGATAGCAGCATTCACTGTATCTCAGTTCGACCAGATCTGTGGGACGTACCCGTCAATGGTGTCTCCATGAAAGAATGGTTTGAACTCGCCATCAATGACCCAGATGCCGTGACTGATCAAGCAGAGGAAGCCAACTTCACCACAGATATACCAGGTGTAGAACCGTTTGATTGTGAGGTTGGAGAGTGACCGATTTCCAATGGAACCATTAACCCAAGCAACTCTTGGCTCTGTAGCAGCCATTGCCTTAACGAGGCATACCCCCATTTCAAGAGCATTTTGGATAGGCGCATTGGGTGGATTTCTTCCCGATGCAGATGTTCTCATTCGTTCAGCAGAGGACCCTCTTTTGCATCTCGAATATCATCGACACTTTACTCACTCTCTGGTTTTCATCCCGATTGGTGGATTTATCACCGCCGCTATTGGGCAACTCCTGACCCGTGGTAAAGAACGATTACAACAGTTGTGGCTTCCGGCTTCTTTAGGATGGGCAACACATGGACTCTTGGATTCCTGTACAAGCTATGGAACTCACCTACTGTGGCCCTTTGCCGAAACTAGACTAGCTTGGCACAATGTTTCCATTGTCGATCCATTGTATACACTGCCGTTGTTAATTCTCACTGTCCTCAGTCTTCGAAAAGACAATCGAACACTCAGTCGTATTGCCCTTTGTTGGTCTTTTGCCTACCTATTGTTTGGACTGGTTCAACGGAATCGAGCGACTAAAGTGTATCACGAACTGGCTCATTCTAGAGGGCATGAAATAACAGATGTCTCAGTCAAACCAAGTTTCGGCAATAACATCCTCTTTCGAGGCTTTTATATCTACGAGAATCGTTTTTATACAGACTCAATTCGAGTGTCATGGTTTGGTGACCATAAAGTTTATGAAGGTTCGAGTATAGAGAGATTGGATTATGACACACTGTATGAATCGGTGGATCCCATTCATCAACAGGACCTCGACCGATTTAAATTCTTCTCCAACGGGTACTTGGTAGAAGACCCTGTGCATAGAGGAATCATCGGAGATTTCCGATATGCCATGATACCCAATGCAGTAGCTCCTATGTGGGGTATTGACTTTGAAAACCGTCAACCAAATACACACATGGATTTTGTTCGATTTACAAAATTGAATCAGAGCGAAAGAACAGAGTTCTTCCAGCAACTCAAAGGAGAATAATTATTTGTACACGTACAGTTTCAAACTCGTTGCAGTGGTGGGTAGAAGATCTACTGGAGAAGAGTTTTCATACACCGCACCGCTGGCGAGTAGTATATTGAAATCGAGAACATTGTCGGCACCTTTGCTCACAGCGTCTGTAATATCAATCTTGTCTCCTACTGATACAGCTCCAGGACACCATCCGTTCCGACCATATTCCCATGTTCCAAACTGAGGACTAACGGGGTTAACGTCACAATCATCGCGCCATGGCGTAGTTGAATAAGTGTCGTCGTTAATGATGACATCGTGCCTCATTTGACAAAACTCAGCACAATTCAGCGTGTTTCCAAACGAATGCCCGGTCGTCGTAAGATGCGCTACCACCCTTGTAGCATCGCTGGGTACAAAGAACGATACGGGTTCAATCTGATCTGGTACGGTCTCACCTTCTCCCGACTGCCCCACCGTAATGCTCCGTCGTCCCCAAACATTGATGACTTCATCTGGTGCTGCTGGTGGTCCTGGATAAAAAACAAATCGCATCGTGACACGCCAGCCTTCGCCTTGATCGTGACCAGGTCCTACCCAAGTATCGATGAATGAGCTGATGGTTTGGGTTCCTTTTAAGAGAGGCGCCAGCTCAGTTACATCCACATAATTGGACATTCCCAATCTATAGGGAGTTATGTGACGTAGGATTTCAATGGACTCTGCATTGTCAGTTCCAGCATTTTGAATCAATTGCACCGAACCAGTTCTATCCCAATGGTCACACAACCCACTCTCTGGACATTCCAAGCGGAAATACATACCGATCTGAG
>CALDQI010000259.1:0-4320 GCA_937911635.1 uncultured Pseudomonadota bacterium
TTGGTGGTCCGATGCAACGGTCGGCGGTGGAACCGGTTTGGGAGTTCAGATTCCAAATGCCAATTACGGTCAATCAGGAACAGAGTATCGAGACGTGTGGATTCGATAGTCTATTCGGTCGCATTCTCAGCGAACCAAGCTTCAAGATCGACGCCATTTTGGCGAAGACCATCGATGGCTTGATTCTTGAGGATATCTTCGGGCAAGGATACATCTCCAAGCTGAATGGCAGCCCAAGATGCGGCGATGGTGTCTGTACCGGTTTCTGTACTGTAGATGAATCCAAGATAGAAGTTGGCGGTCATGTCTGCCCAGTCGACACTGCTTTCCGCTTCTCCATCCATCCACGATCGGTGGACCAGCGCAAGGCCTGAATCGAGGTTGATCCATCGAATCTCACTGGTGTAACTGGAGAGCATCTCGGCTCCAAGCGGCAACGAAGACAAAATGGTGGAGCGATAACTAAAAGAGATGCACGTCTTTTCCAGAAAACAATCCACATCGGTCAGGTTCTCTCGATCATAGGACAGGTAATTGGCTGGATAGACTTCCATACCGTCGGCAGCCGTATTGGCGTATGCGAGATTCTCAATGCTGTACCCAACAGAGTACTGCAGGGTCACTCCATAGGTATCTTCAGAGGCTGGGAAGGTTTCACCTGTCGAATCAAGTGCCATTTGAGAGAGGTTGTCGACAGCGTATCCCTCCCGCAGCATCTCCTCGTTGGTTGCTGCAAAGTCCAGCAAGTTGTTCGCACCGGCGATGAGAGTGTCATCGTCATTCATCGTGTGTTCAAACAAATAGGAGAGTAGTTCATTGAAGTCTTCAGGCGCTTCAACAGGTGCAGAACAGGCAAGAGATAACAATAGAAGCATTACGAACTCCACGGTTGTTTACCTTAGTGTATCCAATTTGTTGATGGGTTGTGAGTCCAGTGTGTAAATCGGTTAGAACGTTGAACCATGTCTACCGTATCCTTATCCACTCTCGTTTTGTTTCGATCTTGTTTCGGTCCAACTCGCCTTTCCGAGTTTGAGTCAGTCACTTCGAAGTTGTATCCCAATGTTCATACAGAATGGCAGTGGGACAGGGTAAACCGAGCCTATTATGGTGGGGACTATGGACCATCTATAATCCAGCGTTTGCCAGATGATTTGACGGCATTGGAATGGACTGAAGTGGCTGCGAGGTGCATTGGATGCAAAGGGGTGTTTCAAATAATGGGAGAGGGGGACACACTCGAAGACTGTATACAGAAGGTGGGGCGTCTTTCCGATGAGCAGATCCTAGGTTTGATTCAAGGGTCGTGGTCGATGCAGGTGAAAATGCTGGGTAGGAGTGATCGTCTCCATCCAAGAGATCGCCGAGACCGTGTGGAGTCTTTCCGAGAGGTATTGGGTATCCTTGTTCATCGAACAGTCAAACTGAACAACCCTGAGCATGAACTGGTTTTACTCGAAGACTGTAGAAGCCTAGAAAGTGATCTTGGCGCTGGTCAGCCTCAATCACCTAAGCATGTATATCTATTGTTGAAGGCACCATCATCAACCAGTCCTACGGTGAGAGATTTGGCAGAGATGAGCGATGTCAAGAAGCGTGCTTTCATTGGTACGACGACATTGCCGGCTGATAGAGCGCTCCTCATGAGTAACCTTGGGTTGTCTAAAGAGGGAAGAACGGTACTGGATCCCTTTTGTGGTTCAGGTGGTCTACTTATATCTTCTGCATTGCTGGATGCAAAAGTGGTGGGTGCTGATGTGGATGCTGAACTCTTATCCTTTTGCGATGCTCCTCTTCGATTTCCCAATTCTCCTCACCGACCCAATCGAGGTGTGGAAGTTGTTTCGTATGGGGACTCATTTACTGAACTTGGACTTGAACAGCCAACGTTAATCTTTGGATTGGACATACAGTCTGCTGATATTGTGACTCAAGTTCTGAAGGCGAATCATGGTCAGAGATACGATGCAGTCGTCACGGATCCACCATATGGGATTCGCGAGTCCAGTTCCAAAATGAGTGACAAGCAAATTACTGAACGACTCTGTGACGTCGCGAGTAAAGTGTTGAAACCGTTGGGTCGACTTGTATTTTTACGGGTGGTAGAATGCACTCTTGAGACTCTTGAACAGACACAACAAATCTTAGAGAGGGAACTGAATCAGATTGCAACGCGATACTGTTTCGATGTTTTGAGTCTGACCATGGAGAAGTTTAACAATCGATGTTGGCGAGCGACAGTTGTGCTATCTATGAACGATAAGATTGTCCGCTGAAACCAAATGGTTTATGTCCGTCGGAAATCTGTATCCACCATCCAAAGCAACCACAGTCCAATGGGAAAGCCAATCACAATCAGTGGAAAAGGAAGACCTATCCAAGGAAAGAGTGTACATATAGCCCCGATGATGTATTCCTTGCGAGGCAGTGTGCTATCAATTGTTTGACTCAGATTCTTGATCCGCAGACAGACTGTGTAGCAGGTAAAGTTGAAGGCTACTCTCCACAGCATCCAGCCAATCGGAGATAGCAGTGTGTCAGAGGGTGCGGAATCCATGCGACCGTCTGTTTTAAAACCATTGAGTTTGGCATAAGGTTCAATCAGGCTACCAGAGTCTGTTCCCATCATCGAAGCAATCTGTGATAGACCCAATGCGATATCCCAAATTCCACGCATTATGGCCCAACTGACTCCAATCGTTCCAAGGATGGATAGTGTGCGACCGATAACTTGTCTACGTTTACTATGGGTGGAAAAGGTCAGTACTCCCATGAGAATAGGAGTGACCAAAAGAATCCCGAACATGATCAACCTCATGATATTGTGAGAGATCAATGCTAGGTTTAACGGAATATTGTGTGGGATGTTGGGTTCGAGCCATGATGCGTATGCTGTAAAGGCATTGAGTTTACCGTCGGGACTGGCATTGTGAACGGTACCGTCTGTCAGTTGAAAGGGTCTAGGTGCACCAGGAGGAAGAGGGGTGTCCCCCGCATGAAAATGCATCCACTGAAAGATTGTCACCCGTCTGAATAGTCCCATGTCCTCAACTCGAGTACTCCACGGATTGTATAGATAAGCGATTCTGGGTTCAAAAGAGTACCATTTTGATGCGTCCCACTTTAAGGCATGTCGAGTTCGTTTGTCTCTTGAACTTCGATTTTGTTGAATGTTGGAGATGTTTTGTTTGTAGAGTGAACTGGATTTGTCTGCTTGAGCGATACCTGCGCGAACAGAGTAACTTAAGGCTAGGTAATTGGGCCACAACATGTAGTCTTCATGGTCTCCATTGATGAAGAGCATTGCCAGATTGTCTGCCGACTCCGGAAATGGAATGCGTCCTACTGCGATCATTGAACCATAGAGCGTTGCCAGTTGCAATCGCTCTCCAGTAGATATCTGTTTGCTATTGCTCAAGTGATTCAAATGGTTTTGTACACCCGTATGGATCCTTTCAGCAATTGGGAATGGGGCAAAACAGAGGAAAACACCCAGAAATGTTCCAAGTATCGGTAAGGAGAATAGTGCTATTAGGATTTTGCGCATATGGTATACTCCTTATGTCTTGTAATCATTACATCGAAAAGGATTGAGTATGAAAAAGGTAGTGGTGTTGATTCTCACTATGGTGAGTATACTTTCGGGAGTATATGTGGTGAAAGAAAAGAGACCACACATGCTCCCTTTGTATTACAAAGTACCATATACTCTCGAAGAATGTGGCGAGAAATTTGATTCCAAGACCTTGGATGCATTGAATGAGATTCGCGAAACAACGAAAACGCGATACCGAATTTTATCTGCCTATCGCTCTCCTAAACACAATAAGAAAGTTGGTGGTGTCTCCAAAAGCCAGCATACCAAAGGGATAGCGGTTGATCTGTGGGTCCCTCAGAGTCATAGAGCAGACTTGTATTCTGCTGCCAAATCTGCTGGCTTTTCTGCTTTTGGATGGGGTAATAACTCTGTACACATCGATCAAGGGAGAAAGCGTTGGTGGACATATGATGATGCAGGAAACGACATGTCTGGAGATAAAAGGATGAAGTATCTCCATAAAGCTCCCGATAATTTCAGGAAGGATTGGGGGCTTAAATAGTTCATCAGTAAAGAGGAGAAGATATGAATACATTCACCCGCATAAACATTGCATTACTCATATTGATACCGGTGTGTTTGATTGCTGGTCATGTCAACGATGGTGCACTCGATTGGAAAGTCAATCAGATCAGTACCTATGCTGCCAAAGCACCCCATGACAATTGGATTACAGCAGGGATGGCTTTTAGTGTGTTGGCACTGCTCTCGATGGGTACGGT
>CALDQI010000260.1:0-4961 GCA_937911635.1 uncultured Pseudomonadota bacterium
ACAGATATCAGCTACTGCGGGTAACTTGTGGTCTTTCGTTCCGCCCTCTGATCCTTCTAAGTTCTACCGCTCACGATACAATGAGCGCGTTGCATATGATCCATCAGATGTGAAGCGTGAGATTCCATTTGTCGATGCTGCGTACAAAAATGGCAATCGAATGCTTTATGACATGTCTGCTGAGGTGCGCATGTCTTCTGTGTTGTATCACACCATGTCGTGGGACTCATTCGTTCGTGTGGCGTATGGATTTAACGAAATCCGTGGTTTTGGGGACGTTGACGGTGACATGATCTTTGACAGTAGTGACAACACATTGAACTCAGAACTCTCCAATGAAACAGAACCGGCCGGTATTCGGTTGTATCTCGGCTTCGGTACTGGATGGTAATCCATTTGGAAACACTGCGTTTGCCCTATAAGATTAAGTAAAAGAGGTAACAATGAAATTACACAACACAAGTTTGATTCTTTTGTCGGTTTTGGCAATGGGATGTGGACGAGATGCCACAACAGCAGATTACAAGCTGGCGGGCGTTGGTCTCAATCCAGAAGAAATTGCACCAGCACCTGAAATGTACGGTGGATTTGCTTCATATGATTACATTGAGTTTTCCGGTGGTGCTTTACCCTTAGGTCTGGTGGGGTTGGTCTCCTTTACTGGTGCTGGCCCGGAACTTGGGACGTTTGAACCTCCTTATGGCATGGTGTATGGTTCTGGTTTCTTCTTTGATATCAGTGCACCATCTCCAGACGCATTGTTTGGTTCTTTTGGTACAGCGCCTGAAGGAATTGGAAATTGTCATACTGTCTTCGAGCCACGCTCTTATCTGAGTGGCATTGCCGATGGTGGTACCGCGATGTCATTTCGCACTGAATCTGGAGACGGATTTGACGTTGGACGAAGACCTTTGGCGTATCCAACCAATGCAGCGAAAGTTTTTCCGGCATATCAAGGACTGGAAACCTACAAAGAGGGTCCTCGTGTTTGGAGAAATCCTGAAAATAGAGATGCAACAGATTTGGCGTCTTGGAATGAGGAAGCCGTAGGTACTGGAAACTTTCCGTTTGGAGAGGATGTATCATTTGCCTTTAAAGGTGCCATCCCGCCTGAGTCTGCCACCTTCAGTTCCATCCCCCAAGGATACAACTCAGAAGCCGAAGGGGTGATGCATACTTTACCGACGCGAACTCAAGGTCTGATGGTGTCATGGAAGGGCCCGCGATACAGTGGCGACGGTATCATGATGTCTGAAGATGGTGAACAGTCAGTGTGTATGCAATACTCAACGACTGAATCTGAAGATGGAGCTCCTGTTGCTCCAACGGATTGTGTAGAAGTGATCCAAGTGGAGAGACCGAAAGAGGGACAGTTTGACCGTGGTCAAATGTACACGGGGCCATGGGATACCGCAGATGGTGTAACTGTGAAATGGATTCCAAGTGAGAATGCAATCGAAGAGACGGTTTCTATCTCTGTTCGTTTCTTAGGGCTCATCGATGAGACGGATAACTCCTTTGTTGAAGAGATGGTTATGGTGGATAAGAATGGTGATGTCCAAGGCGCTTGGGATGCGGCCATTCGAACTGGAGGAATCCCTGAAGGTGCTGAGTGTCCTTCTCAAGGTTCCCGGCCGGCGATGCCTTGCGATGAGGATATTACATACGAGTTTGATCAAACTCTGCGTCGTGGTGATGGATACATTCCGTCAATGCAGGGAAATCCATTAAAGAATCTGGTTGAGACTACGTGCACAGTTCAAGATGCATCGGGTGAGTTTGTAATTACTCGAGATATACTTGACCAAGCGCTTGTCTATGCGAAGCAGCACAATGCAAAAGGTGCAATCTTTTATCTCAACAGAACCACCAAAACTGCTTTTGAAGTACCTCCGGTGCGAGATGCTTTTGGAACCCTGAAAGAACCAGGTGACCTTCTTGTGGTGAGTAACTCTGTGCACTTGGGCCGATTTTGGGTTCAAGATGGTGCGTTTGAATAACGAGTGGACAAGAATTCTTTTCAACTAGAACATTTACGAATGACGAGTAAGGAAAAAACAATGAAAAAAATGCTTAGTGTATGGGTACCATCAATTCTGTTGTTTGCAGCGTGTGACAGTCGTCAACCCTATTATGATTCTGAGGGTTCCGTTTCTGTAGCGGGGGTATCTGTTGAGTCTGAATCTGGAAATATTGGTGGCGCAGTAATTGAAGTCTCAGGTTCTGGTTTTGGCTCGGACATGAATGGTATTACCGTGATGTTTGGCAATCAGAATGCGGACGTACTTTCTGCGACAGACTCTGTACTGACGGTTCGCGTACCACATGGACCGATTGGTGGTGGTGCTGTTGATGTTCGAGTTGGAAACGCTGAGGGGCAGGACTCATTGCTTGGTGGATATACCTACATGTTACCTGGCAACGGTATTGCACCAGTCTTTGGAGATGTTGCTTCTGAAAATCAGATTGCATACGTTGCGGTCGCAAATGATATGACCAGTTGTTACGGTGGTACAGCACCGGGAGTTCCAGGAGGATGTGAAACATTTGCACTGACTGGGGAAGCCGGTATTGAAGGCCGAGCAGAAGGTTTAGAAATCGTATACCCAGGTGCAGAGGCACCATATGGACTTGGTAAGAGTGGGTTTTCCAACGATACCAGTATTTCTTGGGAACAGTGGACTGTAACGACGAAACCACATGAGATCGTTTCATTTGATGACGAGAATGCGGTGGAGGCTTTTCGTTTAGATTTGGGTGAGTTTGCGATTCGAAACGAGGCCAACAGCGGATCTTGGTGTGCAAATCTTCCGTCCCTTGCAACCTTTACGTACAATGGCTCGTCTGATTATGTTCCAACTGAAGAAAATGCCATCACTGGTCAACTCGTGTATCCAGAACTTTCTGAGGCAGGATATATGTATGGAAGTTCCAGCGTCAGTCCAAATGGTGATTTGACGACCAATTACGGAAATGCTCAAGGGTGTTTTGATGGTGGAAAAGAGTATGCGCTCGACGAGATTAATTTTTGCATGGTTGATGAGTATCAAGAAGGTCTGACTAGAACCTTCGCTGCAGATTGGCCCGTGTCGCAAAACTTTTTTATGGCGCCAAATGCTCAAGGTCAGATGACGGCAGAAGTTCCAGTTCCTGTTGTCTTGGATATTCCAAGTGCCAGCATCAATCAAGAAATTGTACTTCCACCCGTTGCGAAATTTACGGATGTGGTGGGTGAAAATGAAGAAAATTGGGCTGTGTTTGGTTTTCCAGCAGAATGTCCAGATTCAGATGATGATCGTTTGACGACCAGCGCTGACGGTGTGTTTAACTGGACCTGGGAGCCAATCGATTGGCAGACAGAGTGTTCAGAAGATGTTACGGCAAACGGAGTATGTGTTCCTGTGCCAGAGGGCGTAAAAGGGGTGAACTCTTATGTGACCATCAATGTGTCTTATCTATCCTTCTCTTGGATGGGTGGTGAAGGTGTTACGCAACAGGCCACCATCACGGTTCCAGACAATAACAACTTTGATTCAGAGACTGGGGTATCTTCGTTGTCCTTGCCAACTTGGGTCATGTACTCTTTCCCAACCGCTCAAAACGATTATGGTGAAGCGCAAGGGACGGCTGCTGGTCAAACCACTTGGGCTGGATATGGAGACCAATCAGATCCAACAAATGGTCTGTTGATCATCGCCCTCGATAGAAAGGTTGAATACACATTGGATGCTTCTATTGAAACGTATATTGGCGGTCAACTAGAAAGTGTAGATGGTGATTTGGTATTCGCGTATTCAACTGGAGATATGGGATACTTCTCCTTCGACAATCCTCTGGATGCTGTCGACAACTGTTCAGACTGTATCGACAACGACGGTGACGGTTGGGTGGATATTCAAGACCCAGACTGTGCTGGAGAGGAAGGGGAGATCAATGCAACGACATTCTCTACCTGTAACGATGGTTTGGACAATGATGATGATGGTCTCATTGATTCAGAAGACGACAATTGCATCGATGGAAGCGCCGGTGAATCTGAGGACTGTTCAGACGGTATCGACAATGACGAAGACGGTTGGACGGATCAAGAAGACCCTGATTGTCAAGATGGCGGTGTCTTTGAAGAGAATCCAACCTCAGCCTTTACCTGTAACGATGGTATCGACAATGATGGTGATGGTTGGGTAGATGGTGAGGACTTGGTTTGTTCAGCATCTACCGATGAGGAAGACGACGGTTTTGTTGATGCGGATGCTGATGGTACCCCAGATTACACCTGCAATGACGGGATCGATAATGATGGCAATGGAGATGTAGACAACTTAGATATTTACTGTTTCCGTCGCGGTCCAGACAATGATGAGGAGCCAGCCGAGTATCGTACGATCTGTGCAGATGGTGAAGACAACGATGGCGATGGTTGGATTGACGAAGCGGACCCATCTTGTGAACTGACCAATGGTAATTCCGAAAATCCAACGACCTATGACAATACAGATCCTGATTTTGCCGTTCTTGGCGATTGTAACGACGGTATTGACAATGACTGTGATGGGTTGATTGACGAAAATCTACCGATTCCAGAAGGAACCATTTATTTTGTCGATGAGGATGAAGACGGTTATGGGGGTGAAGTATTACTCTCCTGTCAAGATATCAATATGTCCTACAGTACAGAACATGGAGATTGCAATGATCAGAATCCCAGTATTTATCCGACGGCTCCTGATTCTTGCGCTGACAATTTGGATTCGGATTGCGATGGTTTTGATGACTCTCCTTTTTGCCACCAGCATGCACTTGATTTTGAAACAAGTATATCGTCTGTATCTACGGCACCCATGGGAACGGCTAAATATATAGGAGATATCAATGCGTCATATAAAAATTTCAAAATCAATTTTATTGATAATTTCATTATTCTTAATTACAAGTTGTATAAATAATAGCACAATGAAACC
>CALDQI010000261.1:0-4112 GCA_937911635.1 uncultured Pseudomonadota bacterium
CAATGTGTGGTGTCTTGGTGTTCGGCCGACTTCTTCTAGATCGTTGTGCTTGCCACTGACTCGAAGTACTCTTTGAGTGGTCGTGGCTCTCGAATAACTTCGTTTATCTTGTCCTGTGAATACATCTTTGAACGGTACCATTCCTGCATTGACAAAAAACAACGTTGGATCATTCTCTGGAACCAAGGAGGCAGAAGGGAGTTGTGTATGACCTTTACTGACAAAGTATTCTGAAAAGATTTGGCGGATGTCTGCGGATTTCATAGTGTCACTCGCTGTTGAATAAGGAGGGTCGATAATGATAGAATCGTCTATGCTCAATTTAGTCGTTGTGAACAATTCCAGATGCTCGAAGTCTCATGGTTGCAGGATAGTTCGCGAATCGAATAGCCTCATCCAGTTGGACTTGGCGCATTTTGATCCATTCTGCCAGTTGTAAATCGGCACTAATTGAACCCAGCCCCCCATTTCCACGCTGTACAGAGTCTTCGATTTTATCAAAGTTGCCCGCCTCAACTAGAGAGGCAATGCTTTCGTTACAGTTGGTGATCGAGATGAGAGGGCGGAGTCTTTGCTGCACAGTTTGGACCAGATTGATATTGACTAGACTGCATATCTGTTCACTCATCAAAGATTGCACGTTGATAGGGCGATATGTATTCATAAGCATCGTACAATGTCGTAATGCGTCGTTGGTGTTTCTTGCATCGACGATGGCTATGACAAGATGATGTATAGAGTTACGCAGCGCTGAAAATACAGAAGCCTCGTCTGTAATTTCGACAATCTGTATGTCTGGTTGATCGTTGCTCCATAAAACATTTTGTGTTGTGGGAAGATCGATGAGACTTTGTACGCAACGGTTCTGTAATGTACTAAGCCAGTGGAGCAGTAATGTTGTCTTACCTGAATTTTTGGTACCACTCAGAATCACCAATCCCTTTTCAAAATCCATGACGGTTGAGATTTCACCAGGATATTGAAGGCTTGTGAGTGTCAGATCTGTTGGTAGGCAGCGAATGTGCGTCGCCGATCTTCGTTCGAATCCGGTTGGGAGGCCTTCAAACGGAACCGGAGTATGGGGCGTAGACTGAAGTTTACCCAAGACTCTAAACCAAATACGGTTGTCAATATTGAGGATGTCTGTTGCGCGTTGTTGCTGTGCAGCTTGTAAGATGGCGTGCATTGAGGCTCCACGAGTTACGTAGTGCAAATATATTCCAACTAGCTAGAAAAATCCAGTCCCATACTCGGGTCTGTACATCCTAAAAAATAACAGGGCGCAGTTCCGAAGAACCACGCCCTTTAATAGGGAACTGGTCAGCTGTTATTCTTCGCCAGTGTCAGTAGACTTTTCACCGAAACCAAAGTGTGCACGCAAGTCTTGGAGCAGCTTATTGTACATATCCGGATTGTCTTCTAAGTATTGTTTGGCATTGTCGCGTCCTTGAGCGATGCGTTGTTCGCCTACAGAGTACCAAGATCCTGAGCGAGATACGAAGCCAGCATCCAAACCTAAGTCGATGAGTTCACCACTCTGAGAAACTCCTTTTCCATACATGATATCAAACTCAACTTGCTTGAAAGGAGGAGCCAGTTTGTTCTTGACCACTTTGATACGAGTGCTGTTACCGATAACATCAGTACCCTTCTTAATCGACCCAGTACGACGGATGTCCAAGCGAATAGAAGAGTAGAACTTGAGTGCATTACCACCAGTTGTAGTTTCGGGAGAACCGAACATGACACCAATTTTCATACGAAGCTGATTGATGAAGATGACAGTGGTATCAGATTTGTTGATGGCTGAGGTGATTTTACGCATTGCCTTACTCATCAAACGAGCCTGTGCACCAGGTTGCAAGTCACCCATATCTCCATCTAATTCTTGACGGGGTACCAGAGCTGCAACAGAGTCAATGACGATCATATCAATCGCACCTGATCGAACCAACGTGTCAGTAATCTCTAGAGCTTGTTCACCAGAGTCTGGTTGAGAGATGAGTAACTCGTCGACTTTTACACCAAGTGCACGAGCATATATTGTATCAAGTGCGTGTTCAGCATCGATGAAGGCTGCAACACCACCAGCTTTTTGACATTCAGCAATAGCGTGAAGAGTCATTGTAGTTTTACCGGAAGATTCAGGACCGTAAATCTCAACCACGCGGCCACGAGGAAATCCACCAATTCCCAAGGCACGATCCAAGGTTAAAGAACCGGTTGGAATTACTGGGATTGCTTGGATGGCATCTTCGTTCATGCGAAGGATAGAGCCTTTACCGAACTGACGTTCGATGGCAGCGATGGCGGTGTCGATAGCTTTTGCGCGGGATTTAGGGTCTACAGAGGCGACCGTTTTCTTTGTCGGTTTTGACATGGTTGGAATACTCCAGAAAGTTGTGAAAGTTGTTTATGGTTTGTTGTTCAATGGGAACACTCTCAGTGTAATACAAAACTACAGTACATACAAACTTTAAACGGACAGTTTTTGGTCATTATGGTAAATAGCCTCAACTATTTTTTTGTTTCATACCCTGTGATGGTCAAAAAATAGCGAAAAAATGGGCTGAGATGAAAAATATCGCCCCAACCCAAAAGTTTGTTCAGATGATGATCTGTTTAGTGTAGCTGTTCAAGGAGCTTTTTGTGCAAACCTCCAAAACCACCATTGGACAACACAGCAACCATATCTTCCTGTTGTGTGTTGGCAGAGATATTGATTGCAAGTGCGGTGGCAGATTCAACCGTACTCCAGTCGGTTTGTCCATCGGGGGCTTCTCCCCAACAGAATGCTTCTTTACCTCGAGATCGTAAGTCTGAAACGAGTTGATGCACATCCAATCGTTCTTCCTTTGGGATTCCAGATTGATTGAATGCTGGGGCAATCACAACGATATCGGCATGGTCAAAAGATTCAGCGAACTGTTGCTGGAATGTATTGCGTCTAGATGTGGCTGAACGTGGTTCAAATATGGCCCATAATCTTCGATCGCCAAATCGCATTTTTAATCCTTCCAACGTTAGATTGATGGCGGTTGGATGATGCGCAAAGTCATCGATTACCGTAACTGAATTCGGAGACCCAAGTACTTGCTGACGTCGTTTGATCCCTTGGAAACTGAGGAAGCCACGTTGCAGGTATTCAACAGGGATACCATAGAAATGCATCACTGCGACCAGTGCGACCTGATTGTAGAGATTGTGCTCTCCAACCATGATCGATTCAAAGGTGCCAATTACTTTACCCTTGTGTAAAACAGAGAAGGTCATGCTACCGCGATCGGTATGGAGCTCTTCAATACGACCATCCCATTCTTGATCTTTGCCGTATCTTCGAACTTCACAGGCAGGGTCGATCACACATTCCAGTACACTATCATGATCTCCACGAACGACTAGACATCCATCAGAGGGCATTTTGGCGACCAACTTTTTGAATGCTTCTTGGCAATGTTCTAAGTCTCTATATATATCAGCGTGATCGAACTCTACGCTTGTAATAATGGCGGCATGTGGACGATAGTGCACAAACTTTGGGCTTTGTCGATCAAAGAAGGATGTGTTGTATTCATCTCCTTCAATGATGAAAAATCCTTTTGAGTCTCCGTCTGTTTTGGCTGCACGAGCAGTGGTATCGAAGTTGAGTGCAGCACCTCCTATTAAAAATCCGGGTGAGACACCCGCTGACTCCAGAAGCCATGCACCAATAGATGTGGTACTTGTTTTTCCGTGTGTACCTGCAACTGCAATAATTTGATGACCTTCGCGACACTTGCCACTATTATCCGCTTGACTACCATCTACTATCCTTGTTATAACAGCACCGTTATTTAGTAACGCGTCACGAGCAGCTAATTCTAAACCAATACTACCCGCTTGAAAGGAAAAATCATATTCAAATCCAGGTGGAAAATCCTTATCAATACCTTGAAAAACTACCACTAATCTATTTGGTGTAGATAAAGAAAAATTTTTTTTATACTTAATAAATTTATCATCTAGAATTTTTTTTATTCCTTCAAGCATTCCTTTTCTCAAATTTATTTGAAGAGAAACAGGAATTTCCTCACTAAATAGTTCTAAAAAAAACTCTGACATATAAATTTAAT
>CALDQI010000262.1:0-6161 GCA_937911635.1 uncultured Pseudomonadota bacterium
CAGCGATGATTCTTTCCTTAATGATGAGTATTGCACTGGTGTTCTTGATTATGGGTGCATTGTTTGAATCATTTATTCTACCGATATCAATCTTGACCACCATACCAATGGCCATATTTGGTGCGTATTGGTCTCTGTATTTAACCAACACAGCATTCGATAATATTGCCGCCATTGGTCTCATTGTACTCGTTGGAGTCGTAGTCAACAACGGCATCGTCCTCATCGAACTGGTGACTCGTCTACGAAATGAAGGCATGGACAGACTCACAGCGATGATTGAGGCTGGTGACAGACGACTGCGACCAATCTTGATGACTGCAATGACAACCATTGTAGGTCTTCTTCCAATGGCTTACGGTGCGGGCGCAAACACTTCGGGGATATCATACACGTCAATGGGTCGAGTTGTCGCAGGTGGTTTATTTGCTGGTACTCTACTCACACTCTTTTTTGTCCCATTGCTGTATTTGCTGATTGACGATATTAGAAACTCTTTTTTGGGCTGGATCAGTTGGGCCCGTGGAAACAACACCTTATCTAGTACCCCATCTCCCGAGGAGTCTGTATGATCGCCCTGCTGTTGTCACTAACTCTCGCGCATGCTGAAACTCTGTCTCTCAACTATCAGCAAGCCTTGGACTTGGCACTAGAACAAAATCCGCAGATTCAAGATGCCAAATGGTCGATTGATGGTGCTGAAGCCGCCGTCATGTCTGCCAAGGCACTCTTTGACCCCACCCTCAACTTCTCTGCTGGTCAAAATCGCAATACCCGGCAACAGTTCTTTGCGGGTATTGGAGCATTCAACTCTGAGAATTATGGTCCTACAGTGACCATCGGTGGACGAACCACACTACCGACGGGTACCACACTCTCTGTTGATTGGACAACGTCTCGGAGCACATCCCTCTTTACCTCTCAGGAGTTCACTGAAGTGCAGCAAGAAATCTCACCGATTGATACAACTCTTTCGATGACGTTGACCCAGTCACTGTTGCAAGGGTTCAAAACCCAGTACAACAAGCAGCAGCTGAACTCCGCTGTCCGGAATCTAGATACCAGTGAACTATCTGCAATCGAAACCATTCAGCAATCACTGGCCGATACGGCAACGGCATACTGGAATCTCGCGCACCAGCAGAAGTTGATTGACCTCGCCAATGAGGCTCTGAGAATTGCCAAGGAAGAGGAACGTCTCATCCAAGCCAAAGTTGACCAAGGAGATCTCGCACCAATCGAAGCGGTCAGAGTGAAAGCCGCAACGTTATCTGCACAGCTAGCTTTGGTCGATGCCCAAAATGCCTATGAATCGTCCAAAGAGTCTCTGCTGCTTTTATTGGGAGAACAGCCAATTCAAGACATCCTACTCGAAAGTCGCACTCCCGACTTGGGAACATTTGGTATTGATGTTGAACACCCCGATACCGAACTCCAAAAGGTAAACGACCACAATCCTACACTAAAGCGCCTTAGACTGAGCATTCAAATCGCCGAAGAAAACCTTCAAAACGCCAAACACGCTCTGCTCCCTGAGCTCACTGGGACAGCCCGGTACTCCCTTACCGGTTGGGAAGACGATTTCAACGAAGCCTTGGCAGAATTGGGTCGGCAAGAGTTGCCCGGCAGTTATGTGGGGGGCAACTTGGATGTCCCCATCGCCAACTGGGGTGACCGCGGAGCCGTAGAACAACGTAGCATCGATCTAGAGAGAGCCCGGCAAGCGTTGACAAACATGGAATACTCCTTGATGCAGCAAGCCCAAACCCAGCTAAGAACATTGCAAAGCGCCGAACAAAAGGCGGAACTGGCCAAACTCAACCTGGAAGTCGCACAGCAATCCCTCGCTGCAGACCGAGCTCTACAAGAAGAAGGTCGCAACATTGAAAAGGACATCTTGGCATCCCTACAAACCGCACAGGATGCACAGATTCAATATGAACGAGCTTTGGCAGACTATGTGCTGGCATGGGTGGCTTTAAGACGATTGCAGGGCAATGTACAATGAGGTTGGTCGTTCATCATGTCCAACAAGTCTGATTCCGAGGGTTCACAAGAGGACGCGACACCCCAATGGTATGTTTATTTGATGCGGTGTGCCGACAACAGTCTCTACACGGGCGTCACCACGGACCCCGAGCGCCGCGTTCGTGAGCACAACGGTGAACTAAAAGGCAAAGGGGCAAAATACACCCGCACCCGAAGACCTGTGACCTTAGCGGTTGCCATTCCCCTACCCTCAAAGGTTGCCGTCTATCAGGCAGAGTATGCGATCAAGCGCTTGAGCAAGTCAGATAAGGAGTCCGTTGTATCTTTGGGCTTAACGCATCCGGTGTTTGAACGGTGGGTGAGAGAATAACTGTCATCAATTAGATAATTTCCCAATTTTATTGATGACTCACAATGGGTGCCTCTTCGGCAGTTCTCCATGGAGTGTCCGGCCACCATCGTGTCTGTGGTAATTCTGCCTCTAATGGATTCAAGGAAATACGCTGTCCTGGCGTTGGCAACAACAGTTTATCCTCTGGATTGGCAGCCGCCAGCAAGCGTTCTCCAGGCTCAGTCCAGCCATGATTACCCATCACAAAGGTCGACCAATGTACCGGAAGCATATACCTGCCATTGGATGCACGATGGGCTTCAAGCGCTTGTTCTGGACCCAAATGTACATCTGGCCATGCCGGGTCGTATGACCCCACCTCAAACATCGAAAGGTCAAATGGACCGAGTCGCTGTCCTATCTCTGTAAAATGTGGTCCCATCCCAGAGTCACCACTGAAGAACACCTTGTGCTCGGCACCCATCATCGCCCAACCAGCCCACAGAGTCGCAAAACGATCGGCAACTTCTCTTCCAGAGAAATGACGGGCAGGTGTACAGACGATGCGTAAGGAACCCACTGTATATTCGCCCCACCAACCCAGTTCATGAATTTGCTCTGCCGGGACGCCCCAAGCCTCTAAATGTGCGCCGATCCCAATCGGTAAGACAAATTGTGTGCCTCTTTCAGATAGATATTGGATGCTCTCCATATCAAGGTGATCATAGTGATCATGGGATATGATGACCGCATCTACAGTTGGCACATCTTCTTTCTTCAAGGGAGACACTAAATATCTCTCGGGTCCAATCCCATTCACTGGAGATGCATAATCAGACCACATGGGGTCTATCATGATCCGCTGACCTTCAATTTCGAGCAGCACCGATGAATGACCCAACCAAGTCACCGCCAACTCAGCAGCAATTGTCGATATCTCTGCGGGTTGAAAAGAGAGACGTTCGTCTGGTTTGGTGGCCTCTGCACGCTCCCCAAAAATCGCTCCCATAACGGCAGACAGGGATTCATCCAATGCCAAGTCGTTTTGTAAGCTTCCGTCCCTGTAATTGCTTTGCGTCTGAATCACTGCCAATCGCTCACCCTCTGGTGCACCACCAATCGATGGAATGAGTGTATGGCGAAAAGCAAAGATCAGTCCCAGCACAAAGACCAACCCAACGACAACATAGATCTTTTTCATCTTAGTCCTGCAAATGTTTGGCTATCAATTCTTCAGACGCATCCCACAAGTGTGCGCCCACACTGTTTCTCAAAGAGTGCGCGGCGAGAATGTAGCGAAACTTCTGCATCCCAACAGAGATGTCCTTTGAATTCTGATAGTTCCCGCCCCCTTTACCGCTGACCTGAAGAGAAGACGACAAGAAAATGTGGGTCTCAGCACCTTCTTCGACGGACACACCTTGTTCGATGGTCCTTTTCATATTCGGGTCATCTGTGATGCCTTTGGATAAATTCGTCGCGACAATACCCGGTTCCAGAGAATTGGATGTGACCCCTGTTCCACTCAGTCGTTCATTCAACTCGCGGCTAAACACGACCTGCATCAGCTTACTCATTTGATAGACTTTCAGGGAATTGTATCCCTCTTCTGCTGGGTTCATATTGTCAAAGTCAATCGACCCCATTCTTGCAGCAATCGAAGACACATGAACAACCCGCGCAGGTGCACTTGCCGTTAGGGTGTCTTGCAACTCTTTACACAGTAAAAAATGTCCAAGATAGTTGGTGGCAATTTGCAAATCAATACCGTCTGCAGACTGTCGATGGGGACCCATCATAATCCCAGCGTTGCACAACAGTACATGGAGTGGACGTTTGCTGTCTTTATACTGCTGGGCAAAGTCCAGTACAGACTGGAGACTGGAGACATCCAATTGCTGAAACACAACATCGTCCTCTTGGGCCTCTGGTCTAGATTTGGTTTGTTCTAGCAACTGCGCTACGGCTTTCAATCCACGCTCTTCATTGCGACAAGCACACACCACCTGCATCCCTTTATTCAGTAAAACCCTAGCTGTTTCAAAGCCCAAACCAGAGTTGGCACCTGTGATCACGGCTACCCGTTTTTGACCATTCACCCGTTCCTGAGCAAAACCAAAATCAATAGACGTATACTGCGGTGCTGGAGCCTTTTTAAAGGAACGTGTGTCAGTCAACAGCCCAATGTACCAACGGGTCAAATCAATCTTTGACGGAGTACCGCCAGGCATGCCTGGACCATAATCATTGGCCGCTTCCACCACACCTTGAGTCCCTTCGTCACTGAGCATACCTGGACGAGTGATGGTCCAGTCGATGTCCGCACATTCGTCTTGTAAAAATAGTGCCACCGCATCATTCCCAGCCAGGGTTGCCTTCTCTTTCATCACCAAGGCAAAGGCTTCTCTAGCCCCGCGACTCAGTATGGTATCCTTCTCGCCTTTGAGTTTCACGAAGCCACCCGTCTGCACAATCAATCGCTTCAAACCGTGCTCTCGCATGGCGGAAACCGTGTTGCGAATGCCCTCAGGGAGCACACTTGTTTTGACACCGGCCGGTGGACCTGCCAACGAAACCACAACATCCCCACCATCACAAATCTCTCTCAAAGCCTCGATATTACTGAGGTCTCCTTGAAACAATTCGAGATTTGGATGATCGGCCCATGAAAATCTGTCACTCGTGACGCCCTCTGGACGCCGTGTCAACACACGCACCGTAAACCCTGCGTTCAATGCATGATCAACAAAAAATGTCCCACAACTTCCTGTTCCACCCAATACAACAACAACCATATCGATACCTTCCAACTCAAAGCGATAAATATTTGTAGGGACGGATACTCATCCACTTTCCCTGCAATTAAGTTAATACGACAGCTACATCTTGTGCTACAAATCGGGTGTACAATCAGCCCTATATTCTTCGGCAGCGTTGATGACGTCGATCTAATCTAAGTTAATCTACGAAAGATTGACTTTTAAGACTCTCTAGATGCCTTCCAAAAGCACGCATCACCATCAAATGAACTAACGCTTGAGAACAATTGTAAATCAACCACGGCAAACGAGGACAGAACTCGTGAATGGCTGCTATCACAAATTTCCCGTTGAAGACTTCTCGAAATTCAAACCGCCCTTCAGTACTCTCTTCGACATTGGCCAACAATCCACCGGTCACGTCGAGTACAGTATGGTGTTCCGTACCTCCATCTCGCATCGTCAGTTCCAGGAGTGGACTTGAAACAAATCGTAGAAAAAATAGCACGCGATGTCCTTCCACCTTACACCGCAAAATCAGCCACAAAAATTCTGGTAACCACCGCACGTACTCATCCACCGTCCAACGCGCATCTTTGTTTGGTGGCAAGGGAAATCGCTGGACCGAACGGACACGACGCTGCTCTCGAATGGTGTATTTGTCCGATTTCTTCATTCTTTTACGCGGATTTTGCAAGGGAAAACCCCGATCATCCATCGATTCAGCCACAGCCTCTCGGAAAGTGATGGCGGTCGGCTCTAGTTGTTTCTGCAACGGATTGGAAGTCACCAACATGGTATGACGCAGACTGTCGATCAGTGGTCCCACTAGATCCACAGTGCTCGAACTGAATGTAGCCACCCAACGTTTGGAGAACACCACATTGATAAAGGGCATCAAAAACATCAAGCGTTTCTTCCCCATTTCTTCAGCCGTAATCTTGATCAAATCTCGATAAGCCAAGCGCTCTGGTCCACCAATATCAAATGACCCTGTGTACGTCTCTGGATTTTCAAGACACAGATGAACGGCTCGCAAAACATCTTGTATGGCAATCGGCTGGGTTTGAGAGATACTCCAC
>CALDQI010000263.1:0-3053 GCA_937911635.1 uncultured Pseudomonadota bacterium
GGGTGTATTCAATGAACAGCTGGGTACCCCAAACTGGTTCAACCTTCCAAGACTCCTCTGGATTACACCATCCTATATCTTGTCATGGATTTTCAACTCTGATGGACAGCTGTTTGTAGTCAGCCTCATCTATGCAATATTTTTTGTCTCAGCCTTTTCATTTGGCTCTTTGATACGACGTATATCTGATCATCGAAACATCCCAATTGGCAACTTTGGGATTTGTATCGGTTGTATCTTCTATGCTTTCAACCCATGGGTTTTGGTACGCATACAACACATATTCTTACTGTGTGGATATGCGATGGTACCACTGGCATTGTCATGGACTTGGAGAGCTCTGGGCAGAGAATCTTGGAGTGGAGACCCTCCCTTTACAATACGACCGACACTTTCAGAGATGCGGTATCAGTTAACATTAGGGATGATCGTCAGTGCCAGTTTTGGTGGTATTCACTTTGGTGTATTCATTATTCTAGTCATGGCGATATTGGGAAGTCTATTTTCAGTCCTTGCCTTGCCGACTGCCTTTAGATTGAAACTGAAATTAAGATGGCTTGGATGGTTCGCTACAAGGGCTCTGATCGCCGCCTCAACATTTCTACTCTTTTCTGCCTATTGGGCTTTTCCCTTTGTATTCAGCATCATTAAAGGAGTCCGTCCCAGTCAGAACAACGTCAATGTTATTGAAACGATTGCCACATTCTCACGAGCCTCTACGATTGAGAACATTTCTCTGGGACTCAGTTATTGGTGGCCAATGTTCGAACATCGTAACGTACCAAGTATCTTTTGGTATGCTGGCTGGATAATTCTCTTTGTTGCATTCTTAGGGGTGATTCACTCTCGGCGCTGGTTTGTTGGGCTCGTAATTTTGATTCTCATCGTAACATCATCGGGTACCTATATGGATGCGATTGCACCAGTGTATATCTCAATGGTGTTTGATGCCCCCTATCCATTGGGGGACATGATTCGAGATCCAAACAAACTGTATGGGGTTGCCGCCCTACCCATCGCACTGTGTGTTGGATGGGGATGCGAATGGCTTCGAAAATACAAATGGAAAGGCATTCCTATCTTACAATGGGAAGCCCTACTGTTTATATGCATGTGGCTGTACCCCATTTACGATATCTATATGCTGGGCTTTTACAAACCGGTTGAATGGCCAGATGAATATGCCGAAATGCAGGAAGAATTGAACCAAATATCCAATGAACGCAACGGAAACATCAAAGTACTGTATTTACCCGTTGCCGACTTTGCTCTGGATAAACGGTTGGGGTACACCTCCCCCGACTTCAATGAGATCACCATTCATGGAAAACCACACCATAAGTCCACTGGTGACCACGTGGCTTTTGATACTCGTCACGACACCATATTTCCTTTTGAAGGAAATGATATCAACGTCTTGTACTTTCTTCTCTACTTGCACCATTTATTGGACGAAGAAGATTTAGAACACGTTGGGGCCTTGGCTTCAAAGGGAGGTATCACCCATATTGTAATGCGTGAAGATTACTCAGCTTGGATTGATAGATTTGACCATTACCGTGAAGTTCTAGACTCACAGAAGGACTTAAAGAAGGTGTGGTCCAACTCGATGATGGCCATTTATGAGATTCAAAATGTTCAAGCAGATGCAGAAGCTCTGCATCATTTAATCTACAGTGCCGGAGGACTAGAACGATTGACGTGGTATCCAAGGATGTTCAACACGTCATCCAAACAATTCAATATTCTATTCCCCTATTCCAGTCATTATCAAAAACTGGATATCCTTCGCGAAGGAGACGCTGTTGAAACAACTGACCTCCCCGATCTGGCTTTGATTCAACTTCCGAAGGATCGATTCATCTTTGCCGCCGATAAAATCATTACGGCATCCCCACAACTTCGATGGTCCAAAATTGTCGTTTCAGCACACGATTGGCAATATGTCTCGAACTTTTACAAAATCCGTTCCGACCAATTTAATTTTGATATGGGCTCTGGGGTTGCATTCACCACCACTCCGATATCCGTTGAGCCTGAAGCGTACATCATTCCAGAAGTGGGTGAAGATTTATTCGTAGAGCCATTCAAAATCGGCGCATCGTGGTTCAGTCCCTATGAAGACATGGATATAGCGGCTGTAGACGTTGACCCGCCAAGACCCCAATCACTTCGGGTCATCGTACCGGATGATGGTATTGATGCACCACCAGAGGAAGAGGATGAACACAAATGGCGAGTCTTGGAAACAACCCCATTTTTTATTCAGGCACAAAGTCTGTATGAACTCAAAGGTAAACTTCCCAGAATTCACAATGCTGATTTGGAGCTTCGAGTCGCAATGTATTCAAAGGAAGGTCATTTTCTCGGTGCCTCAACAGCTGAGGTTCGAACCAACATTCCAGAACCTCTCCTTGCCGAACGGAAGAAGAGTTTCCTGACGCCAAAGGACACAGCCTTTGCCAGATTGGAAGTCAGGGTACGAAACCGAAGACCAGGACTCTTGGAGTTTGAGATTCACGATATATACCTACATGACCTGGAAACCTATTCCACCCCCAATCGTCTCCCATTGGAACTAAACGAGCGGAGCGGCGAACAAGACGGTAAACTCTGGTTTAGATTCATCTGCTCCGACAAAGGAGGGACCTTTGGTATTCACATGCAAAACACAACCACCGGTGAAAAGTGGATGGACACCCTCAATTCCAAATGTGATACCACGGCACATTTTACATGGAAGTACGTCAATACACCTGCAGGACTGGGCCGAAATATCGAAATAGAAAATCTCACTGGGATCAATGCAATCAACACGCTGATTTGGACCAGTCACGAAGAATATACTCGACTCATTGACAGGCTCGAACGCGATCTCTCCGACAAAGTCCTCTTTCACATCGTTGACTCATCGATGTTTCAAGTTGATCAAGCCTTGCCAAATCACGAACCGAACACACACTTGGTATCAGGAACCATGATGCACTCGTTAAATGGTACGTTAACGACAACCGTTGACATCGTTCATGATGCAAAGTATTCATTTTCTATTC
>CALDQI010000264.1:0-2671 GCA_937911635.1 uncultured Pseudomonadota bacterium
TTGAAGCCCAACGATTACTCGCCCGTTGGTACAGACGCCTAGGAAGTTACAATGACGCCTGTCGAGTGTGGCAGCGAGTCTGGTCTCTCGAAACAGCAATCCTCGCAAACAAAAGAGACTGGATGAAAGAAGGACTCGCCTGTGATCCAAATCTATGGATGGTTCTGACAACACTGCCAGATGATGTTGAACTTCTATTGGAAGCCGCACGACTCCTCAATGCTCAGCAGCAACATCAAGCCACCCGATTTTGTTTGGAGAGAGCCTATGAAGTCGAGAAACCGCCGTATAAAAGTGCCCTTCAGTTGACACGATGGCTAATCGAACAAAAGAACTGGACCCGCGCATGGACATTGCACCGCACAGTCTCAATGCCTCAATCCCCAACCTCAGCAGAACACTGCAGCTACTTAAAAAACAAAGGCGATCTGGGATTGCAATTTAATATCGTTCAGACAGGAACCGTCTACAAAGAACTGAACTCTAGATGTGGTACGAAAGCCTACTGGACCAATCGACAATGGATCAGTGGCTTAAAAGAAGGGCAGACAGAAGTCATTCAATCGGTTGAACATCATATTAAAGCTCATCCGGAAAGCATTGGACAATTTTGGGAACTCTTGGTCCAAGCCCATACGCTCAACCAAAACGTGGACGGGGCCTGTCATTGGGTGGAACAAGCCTTTCACAACGATCTATCTCCAGAAAATGATGCTTTGCAAGCCTGCTCACAAAAGCACCTCCCTCTCCTAAAATCTAAATGGGGTCTGACCACTCCTGAAGAGGTAGACCAGCGACTACAATAGACGCTGTACACTGAATCGGATATAGTACCCCTTGTTGGAAGAATATGTCTACGTCAAATGAACAATCTGAATTGGAAAAGCTAAGACAGAGTATCTTGGCCGAACTTGAGCAAGAGCATCAAGAGCGTGAAGACCGTGCACAGCGAAAAGCGGACCGGCGCAAACAACAACGCCAAAAAGAGAAGGACCGCAACAAAGAGGTGGAAGCGTTGCGATCACAGATGCGCAGAGATTTCTATGTCGACAAAGGATATGAAGAACGCATTGATCCTACAGGGCGAAGGATGTATCTATCCCCAGCTGAACTCGAAAATAAAAAAAGACGAAAAGGCCGCAAACGCAATCGGAAAAAGCAGTCGTTTCGAGTCTCCGAATGGATCCGAAACAGCGGCATGAGTGAATGGATCGTCTACATTGTAATTGCGGGTGTTGCTGCAATCACGGGCTTGCTACTAGCGAGTGGTTAATTAACCGTTTTCACTCTTCATCTAGTATTTCAGGAGGTACCTGCTTTCGGCGGAGCCATGTACTCATCCAGCCTAGGGGAACAGCCACGAACGCCACCAAGGTTACGACGGAGAGTCCAACAACGATCATTTTACCCATCGAATGCAAGCCTCGATTTGTCGCAAACAACAACGATGAAAAGGATAAAATGGTTGTCGCCGCAGAGACAAATGCTGCAAAGCCTGTCGTACGCAATGCAAAGCGAATTCGCCCAGGTCCCTCTTCCGAAATCCGATGCAGTAAATGGATGATGACATCGATGCCAATGCCCATCACAATCGGTATACCAACAAAATTAACCAATGAAACTTTCACTCCAGCGAAATACAATGCTGCTCCCGCACAGGACATTCCCATCAGCAATATCGTTACAGCAGAGAGTGAGCGTTTAAACGAACGCATATCCATCCAAGAAAAGAGCAGGACCATCAACAGTGCTATACCGGATATCTTTATTCCGTCTTTCGAAATCAGGCGATACAAAGACGCCATAGCCAAATACTCTCCCGCTACTTCAAGTTCAAAATCGAAGGTATCGTTAAAGAGACGTTGCACAGTTTTGGCGAGTTCGTTGTTTTCTCGGATATCCCACATGTTTCCATTCGGAAGCAGCATCAATCGATGTGTATTTCGACTTGCTCCGAGTGGACCTTGAATCTCTCCCGGCAAATCAGACTTCTGAATGATATCGAGTTTCTCCTTGGTTAACACCTGTAGATTCCGTTGAATCGCAGCCGGTAAGTAGACTATATTGGGATGTTGATTGAGTTGTTGTATAGATTGCAGAAGTCCCAACCGTTTCTCTTGATCAGGTGGTAAAATCGAGTAAATGGAAACCACACCCTGTAAGTATGGCGTCTGATCCGTTTCCACTATCTGAGCAGCGTGATTGTGGACCTCGAGTAAATGATCTTCATTGGTGACACTGATGACCAGGGGTTGAAAGGCCTTTTTGGCTACCGCTCTTTCTGCAACAGACAACTCGTCATAGGCTAGGCCGTTCGGTCGAAGTTCTGACAGGTCATATTCAAAGGACAGTTTTGGAATTAAAGTCCAAGAGGCTGAAGCCAAGAGGGCAATCCCCATCAGCCACCACTTAGCCGAGTTGTACTTCACCTCTACACCCGCTTGAAATGGAGGTCGAAGCAACGATGCATCAGACTTTTGATTGTCGAGCCACACAATCATCAACGGCATCGCCAATAGAACGGCACCCAAACAAAATAGAACCCCTGCAGCCAATACAATACCGAGCTGTTGAAACCCAACAAAGCCGGCAAAACGAAGCGCTAGAAAGCCTCCTGCAGATGTCACCGCCGCTGTGAAACAGGGTGGACCCGAACTTTCAAAGGCAACAG
>CALDQI010000265.1:0-11816 GCA_937911635.1 uncultured Pseudomonadota bacterium
CGACCTGGTCATCGACTGGTCGCCAAACATGGTGGACTGCACAAAATGATGCATGTAGACCTGCCAATTCTTACCGACTCGGGTGGATTTCAGGTGTTCTCACTCCCCAAAACGGTGACTGAAGATGGCGTCACATTTCAATATGAAGTAGACGGTAAAAAGACCTTCCTCTCACCTGAAGTGTCGATGGAAATCCAACAGGCCCTAGGGTCGGATATCGCGATGGTATTTGATGAATGCTTACCCTATGGTTCGGACAAGAAGGAGACCAGTCTGTCGGTTGATAGAACGGCTAGGTGGGAACAACGCTGTAAAGACGTACACGAACGCCCCGACCAAAGTTTGTTCGGAATTGTACAAGGAGGATTTTTCGAGGACCTACGAAAACGATCCATCAAACAGATTACCGACATTGGATTCGATGGATATGCCATCGGAGGTTTATCTGTCGGTGAAGGTCATCAGATCATGTGTGACATCTTGGACTTTACAACACTACACATGCCCCCCGAGCATCCTAGGTATCTCATGGGTGTGGGACGACCGATAGATCTAGTTGAAGGTGTCGCTAGAGGAGTGGACATGTTCGATTGCGTGATTCAAACCAGGCACTCCAGATCTGGAATGTTCTACACATCGCAAGGACGAATGCGCTTGACCGACTCTAAATACAAAAACGACATGTATCCTATAGACACTTCCTGTGATTGTTACACGTGCAAGAACTTTACAAGGGCGTATGTACATCATCTGTTTAAAATTGGGGATATCCTCAGTGCAACATTGGCTACCATTCACAATCTGACTTGGTTTGCCAAATTCATGGCCAACATGCGTCAAAGTATTGTCGAGGGTCGGTTTGAAGAATATCGAAAGTGGGTGCATGAAGTCTATCCTCCTACTACTGGAGCGCCTCACAACCCCATTACAAAAGCCGTCTCATCATCTTCAAACAAAAATAAGCAACGACCGCATCCTACTAAAAAACACAATTCTAAAACCAGTCAAAGACGTTCATCCAACAAGCGTAAGAAACGCTAATTTAAGGACTCAGAGGATGAAGCCATGCGTGGAAAATTTGGTAAATGGGGCCAGGCCAACAATGGCTCACTAATATTTGCAGATCTGGGGCCCACCAACACTGGGAAAACCCACCGAGCACTGCAAAGGATGCTGGAACTCAAACGGGGAATCATTGGATTGCCTCTTCGCCTTCTCGCGAGAGAAGTCTATGACAAACTCGTTACTCAAACAGCGGTTCGAGATGTTGCGTTGTTGACTGGAGAAGAACGAATTATTCCCAATCGCCCTAAGTACTATGTCTGTACTGTTGAATCCATGCCTATGGACATCACTGTACCGATCGTGGTTGTAGACGAAGTACAACTCGCCACACATCCCAAACGAGGACACATCTTCACCGATCGCATCCTCAATGCTCGCGGCACTGTTGAAACTTGGTTCTTGGGTTCAGACACAATGACCGATATCTTAAAGACACTGGTCCCCACTGTTGACATCAAAACGTCAAAACGACTGAGTGCACTCAAGCACATCCCACCAAAACGACTGTCTGCACTACCGAAAAGAACAGCCATCGTTTCATTCAACATCACCCATTTATATGAACTGGCAGATCGAATGCGCATCGCAAAAGGAGGCGTAGCATTGGTTATGGGAGCGATGTCACCACAATCTCGAAACGCCCAGGTAGAGTTGTTTCAGTCTGGGAAAGTCGATACTCTGATTGCGACCGACGCCATCGGACTGGGGCTCAATTTAGACATCCGACACGTATGCTTTGCATCTCTACGAAAGTTTGATGGAAAGGACTATCGCTATCTCACCCTCGCTGAAATGGGGCAGATCGCCGGTCGAGCAGGAAGATTTAAGCAAGGGGGCTCCTTCAACCTGTCCGTTGACGCCGCCAGTCGAGGTGGGCTGTCGGACAGTGCGGTTCAATCGATTGAGGCACAGGTGTTTGCGCCAGTTCGAAAGATTTATTACCGAAACTCTGATATTTCTTTTGAGAGTTTGGATCGATTCTGGCAAACGTTGCAAAAACATCCATTTTCTGGTCGACTCATGCCACAAAGGGAAGCCCTTGATGAACTCACGATGGTGTACCTCCTTAAAGATCCCGAGATTGAAAAGCTGTGCCATCACCCTGAAACACTTCGATTGCTGTGGTCCGTAGCGAGAATTCCGGACTATGCATCGCAAAGTCATGCTCACCACTTTAGGCTAACCAAAAGAATCTTTTGGCAGCTCTACAAGGAAGGTGAACTCTCTAATTTATGGGTCATCCGAGAGCTCGACAAGCTGAAGAATTTAGCTGGAGACATTCCCAAGTTGCTCTCCAACATGGCACGAATACGAACTTGGAACTACATCGCACAGCGACCAGATTGGCTATCCAACACCGAGCACTGGCAACCCTACTTAAAAGACCTTGAGAACAAACTCTCTCAAACCGTTCACGATCGACTGACCGAGCGATTCATTGATGAAATGGGACAAGTCTCAGAACGTTCCATTCCCCAGAATGTAACGCGAGACGGAGAAGAATTATGGTGCCAGAGTATGAGACTTGGCATCTTAGATGCACTCTCTTTTGTCTCCAGCAGTGCAGCACAAGGAAAGTTTGGGTTTCAAACCGTTCGAAGTTTGGGAAGAGATCATTTTACGAGTACTGTACAAGAGGTGTATCAAAAGATTCTGTCGCACAATCGCTGGACCATCAATGACACCTTTCAACTCTGTTATGACAATCACGCCCTTGCAGAGCTGAGCCGAGGAAACAAGATTCGTGAACCTTCTGTTCGATTTAAATCTATGGATCTACTGGACGCGAAACAGCGACGTCAAATTGAGATGAATCTCCTAGGATGGCTGAAATCACAAATTCAAGCCGTATTTTCGATTTATCAGCACACAGATGAACCGACGCGAGAAGTACGCTATGAACTCAGACAAAACTTGGGCAGCATCCAGCTCCACAAACAGAACCGTCCAAACAAACATATGCGACAAAAACTGGGTAAACTCGGAATTGTGTGCGGGAGACACCATATGTATCATCGAGACATTTACAAATCCAAACACCAATGGGTACGATTTGTTCTGTACGCTCTGTGGAATAATATCTCCATACTACCCATGCTCCCTGAACATCGAGTCTGTATATACACTCGATGGCCAAAAGGAATGGCAAAAGCGTTGGGATATTACCAATATGCTGGATATATTGTACGGGCTGATGTCGTAGATACCATCCGATGGAAACATACCAACCCGTTTGATATCAATGCCATCTCTTCAAAACTGGGGCTCCCCTTGATTGAAAGTCGCAAAATATGCTCGGCTATGGGCATTCTCCCAACACAACACCATCCGTCACCCAATAAGCGAAAGAAAGCCAAATGACAGTTGCACTCATCATGGTCGGTCTCCCCGCAAGAGGCAAAACCTATACTGCCAGACGAATCGCCAGACACCTTGATTGGCTAGGGCATCGCAGCAAGGTATTCAACGTGGGCAATTACCGCAGACAACAAAGCGGTGCCGATGTACCCCATCAGTTCTTTTCCCCAAATAATGCCGATGGATTGAAAGCCCGAAGACTGGCCGCTCAATCTGCCCTTACAGATATGATCTCCTGGTTGCGAAAAGGGGGTGAAGTTGCCGTATTCGATGCCACCAACAGTACGCTCACACGACGGAACTGGCTGCTTGAACAATTGACACAACACGGAATCCAATGTGCATTCATTGAGTCTATCTGTGAGGATGAATCCATCATCGATACCAATATTGAACAAAGTAAACTCACTTCACCAGATTATGTTGGGAAGGTTAAAGAGGAAGCCTTGACGGATTTCAAAGCTCGCATCGCACACTATGTGAGCAGCTATGAGCCCTTGAAAGATGGTCCAACCCCCTGGATAAAGATCATTGATGCAGGCAGAAAGGTGATTCTACATCGGATTTCTGGCCCCATTCTGATCAAAGTTGCCCATCTCGTGACTCAATTGAACTTGATGCCCACAACAATATGGCTTACACGGCACGGACAGAGTATTTACAACACCCAAGACCGAGTGGGTGGAGATTCAAATCTGAGTCCCAACGGTCGTTTTTACGCCAACTCCCTCAGTACATTTATGCAAGATGTCGAAGTAGACGAAGTGTGGACCAGTACTCTAGTTCGAACAGTACAAACTGCATCTAGATTGGGACGTCCGATACAACGCTGGAAAATACTAGATGAAATTCATGCAGGTATGTGCGATGGACTGACCTATGCAGAAATCAAAAATCAATTCCCAGAGGTTTCAGAAGGCCGGTCCATAGACAAACTGCGGTATCGATATCCACAAGGCGAATCCTACGAAGACGTCATCCGCCGAGTAGAGCCCATCATCCTCGCCTTGGAACACCGCTCGTCACCAGTGCTGGTCGTCGCCCATCAGGCAATCTTAAGGGTGGTCTATGGATACTTTATGGATCACAACAAAGAAGCCGTCCCGAGACTTTCTATTCCGTTGCATACCGTCATTCGACTCACACCAAGTACATACGGCTGTGCGGACATTCGTTTTTGTCTTCCCCCACATTTGGACTCTCTAGCATGAATACTTTTCAGTTGCCCGATCGAATTCTTAATTTTTCCAACTCCATCTCCGAAGCGGGTGGAACCGCTTATGTTGCCGGAGGATGTGTCCGAGACCATTTACTGGGAATTGAATCCAAAGACATCGACTTGGAAATCCACAATCTAGCCCCTGAGAGACTCGTCGAGATCATCAAACGATTTAAGCCCTACAAGGCCGTTGGAAAAAGCTTCGGTGTGTGGAAGTTACTCCCGGTAACACAAACAGATTTAGAGGTCGATGTGGCTTTGCCCCAACAAAATGGTCAACCCGCACCCTTTATTGGTACACAGGCTGCTTGTACTCGCAGAGATTTAACCATCAATTCCATGTTGTGGAACATCGAGGCTCAGGAATTAGAAGACCCATTTCATGGAAGCGATGACTTACAGAATCGTCTGTTGAAGGCTACACACGATGAGCATTTTGCCGAAGACCCACTCCGCGTATTTCGAGTGGCCCAATTTGCGGGGCGATTACAATGTGATGTCGATCCAAACCTGCAAACACTCTGCCAGACTTTGACAGCGCAGTCTAGTTTTGCAACCTTGCCAAAAGAACGCGTCCTGATCGAGTTGGAAAAGGGCTGGTTTAAGAGTCTTCATCCAGAAGTGGCAACCAAATGGATGGTGGTCCTGCGAGCCCTACCGGAATACATCCCGATCTTTAAGACGCTCTCTGTAGAACAATGGCAGCGTACGTTCAATCGAATCAAGTATGCTGGCTCGAAGCGCAGCACCTTGTCTAAGGGTCATTCTATGGGGTTGTTTTGGGCGATGCTCACATCTGAGTTCACAGATTCAGAGCGAACGCTCATTTTTGATCATCTCAACATTGAACGATTCCATGGTTTTCCAATTCGGAGGGCATTCGATCAGATCCATTCACTGGTCTCACAGATCGCTGAACAATCCTCCCGTATTGTACAGAACCATATCGGCGAACACATCCGTCCGACATTTGTATATGATGTCGCAGATGGAGTATTACTTGGACAATCTCAGTATGTACGAGAAAATCGACAGCAAAGTGCAGAGAGAGGAATATTGCACACTGGACTGCCCAGACTGCTCTCCGGAGAGGATTTACTTCAGTTGGGACTGAAAGGGGCTGAACTGGGCAAGTGGATGCAACAAATCCGGAAGGAACAATTGGATGAACGCATTCAAAGTAGAGCATCCGCTCTCAACTGGATCAAGGAGAACCTATGATCGGAATACTTCTTTTATCTACTGCCATGGCAGACATCACAGTCACATACACTGTCCCAACACACCATGTTTCTGGACAGCCCTTCACCCTTGATCTTCAAATATTCAATGATGGTGAGACTGCTGAATCGATTCAAAATCTTCGTATAGACCGTTGGGCAATTGAATTTACAGTTGAACAAGATGCGCAGATCTACACCGCCAATTCGACGAAGGCTCCAGATGACAATGTCACCATGATCACATTACAACCGCGTGGATTACAGGAATTGCGCCTCGAGGTTCCAAACTCAGCGGCCTGGAAAACGGGGACTGTACAGCTTCAGATTCAAACCCCCTTTTCTTCAACACCCCATCGTCAAGATATTCTTATCCACCCACACCGTATCGAAACGTTTGCCGTCCAAGACGTTGACGCAAATCCTTTTATTCAACTGACTGAGCTGCTTTGGACACACCAAGATTCTCTGTTTGTGAATCCTCAACACCCACGCTTCGTTAAAGCACTCCCTCCCAAATCCACTTTTGGAACCAGTTTACATCTAGGCGTATCTCGACACATCCACTGGGTGTCCGAGCAAAACATCTACGTTCTACCCATCGTTGGTGACCGAACATCACCACTGCTTCGCACAACGATCCCATGGCCCAATGGTGAAGTAATTGGCCCATCGTTTACGGATCGTTCGGGCCGATATATGATCCCAATCTGGGTCGGGAACCAATCGAGCAAAGGAACCTTGTACATGCTCATCTTAGATCGACAAGGTC
This sequence comes from uncultured Pseudomonadota bacterium, assembly GCA_937911635.1. Lineage (GTDB taxonomy): Bacteria > Myxococcota_A > UBA796 > UBA796 > UBA796 > CAJWHX01. The sequence continues at coordinate 6,635 of CALDQI010000265.1, forward strand.
GCCCCTCATTTCGAAAGCTCTTTACCGGAGAAAAACCGGAAGAATGTATCGGTGCACTGAGTCAATCCGGAACTCCACTGATGGGACTACGAGGGAAGCGTGACACGTGGATATTGGCCATCACAGAGGTTGGCAATCCGCAGATAGATCTTTTACCACCGAAGATACGCACTTTGCATCGGGAAGACAACCAGTCTGAATCTATCGATCTTAGCTTTGGTATTTCAGAATCACAAGGGTTGTTTCTGGGTTTGCTCTCAAAAACGACGACATCCATATCGGACACACCCAACAGTGATCCCACCACTTTCACGATCCGCACCTTCAGTATTCAAGGTCAAAAATTAGATGAGACACCGATGCACCATATAGAATCGGAATCCACCACAAGGCTTCTATGGCTGGATGACACTCCAACCATCTCCACACTCAACGACAATGGTATACAATTTTGGAGTCTTACAGAGATGATTTGGAGTCAAACAACGGTTGGGCAGCATGCTGTGCGGCTCCAGAAGGACAGTTTGTTTCTATGGTCTCTGAAAGACGGGACAATATCTGCAACTCCAATTGTCAATAGAGAGCGGAGAACGTCGGATCCTGAATAATCTCCCACCGACTACACAAGACCTTGGACACACAATCAGAGCCACCGCAATGAAGTCTAGGGTAAAAAAAATAAAACTTGGGCGGTAAAGGAGAATAAACCCACCCAAGTATATCATCGATTTCTTAAATAATTTATGTAGGGGGAAGAAACCGACGAGGAGGCTTTTCAGCCACAAATTACTTGTAGTTCAAAGAAACGGCGAGGCAAAAATTTCTGGTTCTTTTTAGACAGCTTTATTTTCAAACTTCCAAACACGCACCGTCAATTCGAAGACCTCTTTAAAAGCGGCATGGGCTTCTTCTGTGCATTCTACCGCTTCATCGTGATGACCATCGAGGGCTGCAGAGTGTATCCGATTGATAATTCGTTCTCCATACGACATGGCGATCAACAGTTCTGCTGTTTTTTCCAACCCTTTGTCTGAAATGATCCGACTACGGAGTTGTTCAAGAGGCATAAGATATTGTGCGCGTAGTATATTGACATATTCCTGAATCTGATAGCACTCTAAGTCATCAACATTTCGATACAGGTCATCTAGTATCGGTTGGATATCTCGGATCAACTGAAGAGCGGTCCGTTTGTTCTCCGTCTCTTCCTCCTTTTGTTCAATCGGAGCCAGTCTCCAAATTACCAGTCCGACAATTGTCAGAATTACACCGTCGTTAAATACATACAGAATGTCTGACCATGTACTGCCTTCTGCCGGTAATTTGGTTGCCCCAATAGAAGCCACACAAATTCCCAATGAATATAGAAAAATTCCAACCAGTCGTCGATTAAACATATACACCTCCGAATGCATGGATCAGAACGCTGGCTTGCGCATTTGAATCCATCAATATCTGAAAAATCGTATATCCAACGCCCATAAGCGCCTCACCGACGATCAATCCAGCAGCAATCGGCACCAGCTTTGAATCATAAATCTCTCGACCATACCGCTTGATCAAAGCCATATTCATGAAGCAGCCTACCCCATAGCCCAATGTAATTGAAAACGGGAGGTACATTGCCAACCCAACCAAAGCACCAAGTCCACTTGCTGGTGCAGCCCCCAAGAGCACACCAATGGTACCACCCATCATATACTTGTCTATCGGGATATTTCCATTGACAACACCATCTACAATTCCCATCAAGGCTCCGGCTTGTGGAGCCGGAAAAGATGTGCCTGGGCCAAACCCGTTGGCGCCGTTTGGTCCACTGGACCAAATGATGTAAATCACCGCGACAGCAACGATAGAACCAATCCAAGTCACGCAGAACTGAATCATCTGCTGTTTAATGGGACGAGCGCCAACCAAAAAACCAGTTTTTAAATCTTGCATCATATCGGCACCTTGACCAATCGCAACACAAACAGCCACACCAACGACCATAGCGGCTGCAACGTTGTTGTTTAGTAAAAACATCATCAACGTCACGGAAATCAATGCCATACCACTCATGGGTGAAATATCGGTCATACCAGTTGCTTGAGCGACAATTAATCCTGCTACCCCGAGCCATATGGTTCCAACCGTCGCAGATATAACCGCTTGACCAAAGGTGACCCCCGGGGTCATGTATGAAGCCATGAAGAAGACCGCCACCGCGAATATCCCACCACCAATAACCACATTGAGAGACAGCTCATCACCGCCAATATTGCTCCCCACTGAGTTCGACTTTGCCGCCGATGCCAAAGATATAAATGCACTTTTGATTGCTGGGAATGCCGCAACGACACCCATCAATGCACCTCCGATAAGTGTTCCGATACCGAGAGGACGAATCATGGACCCATGGAGCAGTCCGAATACCTCTGTACCATTGGCTATGGAGCCCTCTCGAAACTCTGCCAACTGAGATAAAGACGTTGGGTCAATCCATCCAAACTGTACAGCCATCGGTGAAATGATCCACCATGCAAGAACACCACCAATAAAGAACGGAATTCCACCTTTTCCAGAGAGCAATCCTGCCGCAACATTCATGAGGGATAGATACAGAACTGGAGCAAACTGATCAGGAATCATCCCAAAAGAGATGTTCAACTCATCATTCATCAATAAACCAGGTCTATCCACGAGCCCAGTTGCCAGAACGAGTTTCCAAACCCCTGACACAACCACGCCAATCAACAGCAATCGAAACTTGATCAGACTCGTTCCGCCCGTCTTTAAAATTTCAGCGACAGCGACCCCTGATGGAAATCGAAGCCTGTCCAAGGCAATCATTTGCTTTCGCAAAGGAATTATTAGAATGACTCCCAAGATTGAACCCGCGACGCCTCCCAACATAATGCTTCCCAAAAGAGGTAGCCAGTTGCCCTCCTCTTCCAGCAAACCAATCCCTGTGTCTGCGCGCATTTTAGCATCCAGCATGAATAGAGCTGGCAAGGTAAAAACGACCCCTGTTCCGGCCGTATTGATTCCCGACGCGATGGTTTGGTTGATGTTGTTCTCAACGATCGTTCCTTTTTTCATCACACCGCGAAGCAGTCCATAGCCGATGATGGCCGCGACGGTCGACCCCCCTATAGAAAACCCAAGTGTTAAAGCAGCGTAGACGAACGCAATATTGAGAATCACACCTTGAATAATCCCGAGGAAAACGGCTGAAAATGTCAACTCTCGATACTGATTGGATGAGTTCATGAATCCCTCTATAACGATTTACAACAACAAAATATTTTGAACCTTGGCCAACATTTCCATGCGCTGTTTGGTGGTGGGGTGTGTACCGTCCAATAAGCACTTTGTGTCATCCAAAACCTTTGACAAGGCAAAATAACACACTCTGGGATCTTGTGTCGGCATACCCTCTTCATACGGTCGCCATCCAACCATAACCTGTGTATGTCCACTCATCGCAAGTTCCGCTGCTGAAAACCCAAGTCGAGACCCCATGACCCTATCCATTGCAGAAGGACGACCTCCTCGAACAACGTGACCCAAAATTGTGTATCTCAGTGTGGCGCCATTGGTTTCCGTTTGCATGGTACTTTCAAGCTGCTCCGCCAACGAAGCCGTTGATACATCCACACCTTCTGCTTTGATAATGAGCACACGTTTTTTATTTCGAACCTCAGAGTAGGCATGACGAATCACTTCTTTTAATTCATCCACCAACTGCGTCTGTTCCTTCCCCTGTTCTTTAAACAACACGGCATCCGCTGAGCATGCTATTCCAGAAGCCATCGCCAAGTATCCACACTCACGCCCCATGACTTCGACAATAAAAGCGCGCCTGTGCGATCGTGCTGTATCAGAGATTCTGTCACAGGCCTCCACGATTGAATTAACGGCTGAATCCACACCGATACACATCGACGTACAGGCTATATCGTTGTCGATACTGGCGGGGATTCCAACAACGTGAATTCCACTCTCTTCGCCAAATACCTTCGCCCCGGGCAAAGAACCATTTCCACCGATAACCACCAACACTTCACATTCGGCGTTTCGTAGATTTGTTGCAGCTTGTTCACGACCTTCTTTGGTTCGAAAGGTACTCGAACGAGCTGAACGCAAAAATGTTCCGCCCTCACGGGAGACATCATCCACGCTCATCGTACTCAACTCAGTCCATCTAGACTCAATCAAACCGTCATATCCATCTTCAACACCAAGTACTTTCCATCCGGCCGCAGCTGCCGTTTTTACCACGGCAACAATCGCTGCGTTCATCCCTGGAGCATCGCCACCGGAAGTGAGCACCGCTAACGTAGATTGAACATCCGTCATACACATCTCCAATTCATATTTTGTTTATAGTACTTCTATCTCCAATTCACTCTTTTGACATTCCAAATCCAGCAATTGAATTTGCCCCCAAAATGCAATAAATAACCACTCAATCTATTGAGGGGTTATTTATGAGTGCTCTTTCCTTTTCCAAAGTCGCCATCATCAATCGAGGAGAACCAGCCGTTCGTTTCTTGAGAGCGCTGGATGAATTCAACCTCATTCACAACACCAACATAAAAGGGGTCGCACTCTACACAGACCCTGATGAACACATGCCATTCGTCAGACAGGCGGATGAAGCAATCCCAATCGGGACCATATTGCGACCACAGCCAAACGGTAAAATCGTCAATGCCTATTGTGATCATCAATGGATGCTAGACGTCCTCAAAAGGAATGGGTGCGATGCTGTTTGGCCCGGTTGGGGATTTGTTTCCGAAGATCCTTTGTTTGTACGGCTATTGGAAGAAAACAACATTGTATTTTTGGGTCCTTCCTCTACAGCCATGGGACAGTTGGGGGATAAGATAGCCGCCAAACATCTGGCTCAGACGGCTGAAGTTCCGTTGGCACCCTGGGCAGAGTACCAACCCACCTGGACAGAGACCGAGTTGATCCAAACGGGTGATACGATCGGTTATCCTTTGATGGTTAAAGCCTCTGCGGGGGGGGGTGGCCGAGGGATTCGAAAAGTAAACGAGGCCTCAGAACTGGCCGCGACGATCGAGATCGTCCAAGCCGAAGTTGAAAAATTCTTTGGACAAGGAGGTATTTTACTTGAACGATGTGTCTCCAAGGCTCGCCATATAGAAGTGCAGCTGGTTTGCACGCCTACTTC
>CALDQI010000266.1:0-10570 GCA_937911635.1 uncultured Pseudomonadota bacterium
TGATTGTGATGATTCAAATCCAGACATTCATCCCTACAACGATGAAATCTGTGATGGATTGGACAACAATTGTGACGGACGAATCGACGAAACAGGAAACTTAACCTACTATGCTGATGCTGATGCCGATGGGTATGGAGACATCAACACGATGGTTCAAACCTGCATCGTGCCAGCTGGGTATGTCCAAATTGGAGGAGACTGCGACGATATCAATCCCATGGTTCATCCGAATGCCGCTGAGTATTGCAACTCAATGGATGATGACTGTGATGGTACCATTGACAACAATGCTGTCGATGCCCCCACTTGGTATTATGACATCGACGGCGATGGGTTTGGAAGCGCATTCATTACGTCCAATGACTGTACACAACCATTGGGATATATGGCTGCCGATTTGGATTGTGATGACACTAGAGACACAGTCTATCCAGGGGCTGTTGAAATCTGCAACAATCTAGACGATGACTGCAGTGGTATCATTGACGACAATGCTTCGGATGCCCTTGCTTGGTATTACGATGGGGACAACGATGATTTCGGTGACCCAAACATCGTTTTGTTTCAATGCACACAGCCATTTGATTACATCCCGACGGCTGGTGACTGCGACGACTCTGTAGATACCACCAATCCCAACGGAATTGAAATGTGCAATGCTGTCGACGACAACTGCGATGGAGCAATCGACAACGATGCCGCAGACGCCATCGAATATTATGCGGACATCGACAACGATGGATACGGCGACCCCACAAATACGATGATGGCCTGTTCTCTTCCATCTGGGTATGTGACCGACGACAACGACTGCGACGATGATGACATCAGCATATTCCCGGGCGCTCAAGAATATTGTGATGGCGTAGACCAAAACTGTGATGGAAACAACTTCTATGAACTCGATTTGGACAACAACGGTCTACTCGCCTGTGAAGAGTCCTTGTGGATTCGCAATAGCTCCTCCAACTCTACCAGTCCAAATGGGGCTTGTTCACAAGCCGCTGGATACTTACTGAATGATGGCATCACGATTCATGACGAGTATCATGGAAACACCATCATTACCTCAGCATTGCTTGAAAATTTTGGTCTCTATGTTCACCATGGAAACAATATGAATGGGGCTCTCGGAGCGTATACCAATTCTGAAGCCACTGCCCTAGAAGATTGGGTGTACAACGGTGGGCGAATGCTGTTTATGGGATATCACAGCACTCAAGAAGCCTGTGAGGCTTCCAATTCTATCCCCTATCAGTTTGGTGTATATTGCGCTCTACCATATTACTCCTGGAACGGTACCACAAGCACATTCGTATCCCACCCCATCACTCAAGGGCTGGGTAGTGTTGGTGGTCTAGGAGGTGAAAACTGGGTTGTCAATCCACCCGCTCAAGTTCTAGCATCGGTCGGTAGTTATGAGTTCTTGATAGTTGTTGAACACGGCGACGGTAAAGTTGTTCTCATCGCTGACGAATGGCCCTATTACAATCCAAGAGGTGGATACAGCATCAATTATGGAAGCAACCGACAAATGGTCCAAAACATCTGGGATTGGCTCTTAGAATGACATGTTTCAACCCGATACAGTTTTGCCTGTTCGCTTCAGTGACGGTTCTCACGATCTCTTGTCGCAACAAGGCGATCGAATTGACCGACGAGACTGAGCAACCGTTACAAGACAATGATTTTGATGGGTATACAAGTGACGTGGACTGCGATGACAATAGTTTCTCTGTTTATCCCGGAGCGTTTGAAGCCTGTGATGGGATTGACAACAATTGCAACGGAGAGGTTGATGAAGGTGTCAGTACCCTCTACTATCGTGACTTGGACGGGGATGGTTTCGGTGATGATGCAGAGACTATGATGGCTTGTAATGTTCCAAGGGATTACATCATTGTTGGCAACGACTGTGATGATTCGAATGCGAATTCCTTTCCAGGTGCAGAGGAACTGTGCGATGAACGAGACAACGACTGTGATGACGAAATCGATGAGGGACTTTTGGACGGTTTGTTTCTAGATTTGGATGGCGATGGCTATGGTGATCCAACTGAACCGATCAATGACTGCGGTGATGACCTGACAAGATACGCCAACAATCAGTTGGATTGTGACGATTACAATCCTGAGATCCACTTCAATGCTGTTGAGATTTGCGATGAGATCGACAACAATTGTGATGGAACTGTTGATGAACCAGGTTCAGGAACACAACTATGGTATGCGGACTCTGATGGAGATGGCTATGGTGATCCAGATGTAACGACCTATGCCTGTGATCGGCCAGTTGGATACAAAGCCACTGCCGACGATTGTGATGACTCTAATTATGAACAGCATCCATTTGCAGATGAGTTGTGCAATCTTCAAGATGATGATTGTGATGGGTTCATTGACGAAGACCCAATAAATCCAAGCACCTTTTATCTGGATGCCGATTCGGATGGATTTGGAGATGCAGGGTTCACTACCATCGCATGTATACAGCCGATTGGATATGCGGCAAACGATTTGGACTGCAATGATGCAACGTCTGCGATATCTCCCAATGCACCAGAAATATGCAATCAAACCGACAACAATTGCAACGGGATACTGGACGACAACGCCATTGGGGCGGGAACGTACTATGCGGATTTGGACGGGGACAATTTTGGAGATCCAACCAACTCCGTCAATTCCTGCTCTGCGGTTGCAGACCATGTACTCAATTCTCTTGACTGTGACGATGCAGATGCCAACCAGAATCCACTCAGTGTCGAAGTTTGTAATTCTGAGGATGACAACTGTAACGGTAGCATTGATGAATCTGCCATAGACTCTCTTGTGTGGTATATCGACACCGATTCAGATGGGTATGGTACCTTGGATACTTGGACCACCTCGTGTACTCAACCGAACGGATATGTCAGCAACGTTTTGGACTGCAATGATACAGATTCCAATCACAATCCAGATACACCCGAAGTGTGCAATGGTCTCGATGACAATTGCAACAATCAGATCGATGAAGGCGTCCCACTCTATTCGTGGTATTTTGACGACGATGGTGATGGCTTTGGTGATCCATGGGTCGTTGTGGATGCTTGTGCACAGCCAGCGGGCATGATTTCAGACAATACGGACTGTGATGATACCAATATCAGTATAAACCCTGACGCGGACGAGTTGTGCTTCGATGGTGTAGACAACAATTGTGATGGGGCATTTGATGATGAGACGGCGATAGATGCTTATAGTGGGTACCTGGATTTAGATGGCGATGGGTATGGTGGAGGCGATTGGGAATCTAGCTGTAACGACATCTATTATTCAGTGAACGAAGACTGTGACGACACAGATTCTACGGTCTCCCCAGATGCCAATGAAATTTGTGACGGTATCGACAACGATTGCGATGGGAGTGCGGATGCTGCAGGGATGTGTCCATGTTTCTTTGATACGAACAATGGCAACAACTACCTCTTTTGCAACTACAATCGAACGTGGTCTGTGGCAAAAGGAGAGTGCGCGCAAGTGGGGTATCATCTAGTCACGATCGATGATGCTGCTGAAAATGCTTGGCTGGATGGTCGTATTGATTCGTATTCTACAGCCCGCTGGTGGATGGGGTACAACGACGTAACGGTGGAAGGGTATTGGGATTGGGATGGACCATATTCTTCGTATACAAATTGGGCTGCCAATGAGCCAAATAACTCAGGTGGATATGAAGATTGTGCCGTACTCAATCAGTTTGGCCCAGGTGGTGCGTGGAATGACACCCATTGCAACAACAGTTTCTATTTTGTCTGTGAAGCCAACCCGTAGTTTATGCTTGATCGAGCACCATAGACAGTTGATATTGGGTCAGTTCTTCCAAACGATTTGAAACGACAAGATCGTAGACGATTGGATTTGGAGAGGGCAGTAACCATCCCATGTGTGAAGCTTGTTGATTCGATGATAGGCCTTCGTAATATCCAATTTGACACAGCATCTCACCAGAGTGTATGTCATCTCTCGGGAGGAGTAGGGCAGCTAAGATGGGTTGAATTCCCTCCCACTCTGTACAGAGACCCTTACGCTGCAACAAAGGTTTCAATATTGGGTATAGGGCTCGAGGCAATCTTGGAGGTGCTATATCTGTAGCCACCCATCCTGGATGGACCGATACAACACCCACATTGACATGGTTGGTTGCCAGCTGTCGTGTGTGGATGGTGAGTGCCAGTTTGGATTGGGCATAAGCGGTCCACTTGTCATAAGAACGATGTGTACTGTGAATGTCATCAAAATAGATGGAGGCCAATCGACCGTGTACAGCATGATGTGCGGTGGAAGACACATTGATAATTCTTCCAGTCGCGGGTAATCGATCCAGTAACTGTCTTGTCAATAGAACGGGACTCAAATAGTTGACGGTCCATTGGAGTTCAAAGCCTTCTGCCGTTATTGTATGGATAGATGGAATCAGAGCGGCATTGTTGACCAATCCATCGAGGATTGTGTTCTGAGCAAGCCAGTTTTTACAGAAGGTATCGACGGATTTCAAATCGCTTAAATCAACGCAATGCCAAATGAACTTGTCGTGATTCCACGCTGGTCTTGTTCTGGAGATGCCATGAACAGTGGCGCCTTGACTGAGGAGTTGTGTGGCGAGAGCCTGTCCTAGTCCTCTAGATACACCCGTAATCAGATATGTACGATTCTGTAAGGGAAGTTGCAACAATGGTTTGGGACAATGAAACCGTGCCATGCCTACTGAAAACTTTCGCCCAACAATCCTCGAACCAGTTCACCCAAGACGCCAGAGAAAAGCTGTTTGGCTTGAGGCATCGAGATTGAGAGAGCCTCTGAAATCGCCTCTTCATACGGAGTCAATAGATTGGTCAGTTCAATCTCTGGATGTACTCGATGAAAGTCTACCGCAATACTCAATAGATCCTGCATGGACTGACGCTCTTGTTTTACAAAGAGAAGCAACGCGATTTGTCCTGAGGGATTGGTACTCAAAAATGTATTGAAGTCAGAGATTTGCTTCTGCTGCTGTACATTGACCAAGGCTGTGAACAGCTCTGGTTTGCTAGGAAAGTAATGGTAGAGCATTCCTGTCGTCATGCCAATAGATTTGGCTATTTGCCGAACGCTTACACCGTGGTAACCACTCGAGGCAAAAAGACTAAACGCAGAGTTTAGAATTTCCAAGCGACGTTTGTCATGATCTACAATCTTAGGCATGCATCTCTCTTAACACAACTCTGGGATTAAGGTAGCGATGTAATCTTGGATTCATGACACCAAACCAAAGAGGAGGAACCAGTGCGATGACCATCATAGCAGGATACCCAGCAGGTAGCTGTGGAGCAGTCTCATAATGTCTCAAGATTTGATAAGGACGATTTGCATGAGCGTGATGATCGGAGTGTCGTGTGAGTTCAAACAGTACCAACCGTCCAACTGAACGATTGCAGTTCCAAGAGTGGTGTGGCTGTACACGTTCGAATCGACCATTGTCTTTTAGGTCTCTCTCCAGTCCATAATGCTCTAGGTAATTAATGGTCTCCAATAGCAAAATTCCAATGACAGCCGCAAAAGCAAATGAAACCATGGCGAACAAACCAAAGAATGCAGCAATACCGACTAGAAGTGATGTTTGGAGCAATGTTCCCCAAATCATCTCGTTGTGATACCAGCTCAATTCTTTTTTATCAAGTCTCTTTGCTTCGAGGTTCCAAGCTGAACGCCAAGAACCTGGAATGGACTGAAGCCAAAAGGCGTACACAGTTTGATTGTATCTAGATGTTGCAGGATCTAAATTTGTTGCAACATGTTTGTGATGCCCACGATTGTGTTCGATGATAAAGTGCAAGTATAATGAGGAAAGCAATAAACCTCTGGCTGCAAACTGTGCATGCTTGACTGTTCTATGACCCAACTCATGAGCAACATTGATGCCAAATGTACCGCAACAAATACCAACGGTGAACACCAATCCAACCCACTCGAGATTAAGGTCTACCAGTGAGAGCGTTGATGTTTTGTATACAAGGAATCCTACGACAATCCATTGTACAGGAAGAATTAAGTACAACGGGATTGAATAGACCCATTCATTTTTACGAGATTGAGTTTCATTCTTCGTGTACTCATGCTCTTCCATTGGTACGGATTGATCCAAAATAGGAAGCAATACAAAAGCGACAAAAGGGAGTGTCCAAGCTAATATCAAACCATGTTCAGTTTCATTGGTTAATGCTACCAAAGCAATAAACGGAAAAAGGAAACTTGTAAAGAAAGGAATGGCAGAAGCAAATCTTGTCATGGGCACCTCAAAAGATGTTTTATATAACATATGTTATTATACGACAATTTTCAGGCGTTGACAATGGAAATTTTAAATATGTTACATTGTTGACAACTGAAGTCCTTTTCGAAGACAGATGGGGGGCTATTCCTTAGACGGATGACTTTCTCTAGTGGCGTCTCCCAATACCCCTGATGTACATGATTGATGTAGTTGCGATTTGAACTCGACATTGAATGCTACTCTATTCAATATACTCGATCTATAGGACTATTTGTCGATAGACATAGAACCATGTGCTTGACTGTTACCAGTTCGATTTCCATTCGGTCTACTCCTGTTGATATACCTTTAAAGGTAGTATCTTCATATTGTCAGCCGAGAGCAAGTTGACTGTACACATCAATTGTGCGTTATTGTTCAGTATAGATATTGATCCATGTGATCCGTTGCTTGAAGGTTTGCCCAAGCACCCAGGGAACTAAAATAAGAAAGGCCTCCAATAAGGAGGCCTTTTCGCTGGACTAAGCAAGGCTTAGTGATGGTGAGCGTGAACGTGAACTTCGTTTGGATCCGGATTCATATATGGATCTGCAACCACAGCACCTGGATACTTACTTAGGTAGTTGGTTACGACAAAGATGAACAAGCCTAAGAATCCAAGTCCCATTCCAACTTCGATGAAACCAAAGGGAAGACCTGTGAGTGGAGCACCCTCTTGATCGACCATCCAATAGGAGTGAATGCTTGGAGCATTTACGATGTACCGTTCGAGCCAGATCCCAAAAGCGGTTAATGAGGCAGCCGCCAAGTATTTCTTTGGTTGCTTCTTCAGACCACGAGACAGGAAGATGACGAATGGTGCTCCAAAGCAGAGTACAAGGGTAATCAAGGTCATGTTTCCGAACACTTCACCGTGTGTACGATAGAGAATGAATCCGATCTCTTCGGTCATGTTTCCGTACCAAATTGGTAGATACTGTGCGAAGGTGGTGTACCCCCAGAACATCGTAAAGGCAAAGGTCAGCTTACCCAAGTCATGATAAAAGTTTCTTTCCATCAATTTTTCTGTTCCCAGACTCTTAGAGGTGGAAATGGTGAAAATTGCTGTCCAGACCAAACCCGACCAAATCGCAGACATGAAGTACCAAGCAGGGTACATATTGGCAAAGAAGTATGGGGCCAATGACATGGAGATATCTACAGCCACGACTGAGTAGATGCATGCATAGCCAAGTGAAATAAATGGTGCGGAATTGATGAGGCTGGTTTGAGCCTTCTCAATCTCAATGTCATCACCTTCCCAGTTTTGGATTTCTTTATCCCATGCCTCTGGTGCTTTAAGTCCCATGTTCTCCATCGCACCCTTGGCAACACCCAAGTCAGCACGACGACCAATCTTAACGAATCGGTATGATAGCCACGTCATTAAGCCCAATCCGATGATTTGACGAGCAAAGAAGAAGCCTGTATTGAAATAGGATGCTTTATGGTGGGCGCCCGCTGCGTGTAAACCCTCAGCACCTTGATGGTGCCAGGGAAAGACATTGATGCCACCTAAGACTAAAAATAACAACAATAGAGCGTAGGAAACTGGCAAAAACATCGCCAATCCTTCAGCGACCCGTTTGAAACGACGCGTCCAACGTGCATAGGTCGTAACCCCGATGACGGTCATCAAGAAACCACCTTGCGCAGCTCCATTAAAGTACATGAAGTTTTGAATAAAAGAGCCTTGAACTCGTAGCGTATTTTCATTTACGTGAAAATTTGAGTCTAGTCCTTCAGGATCAGGTAATACAGTTCCCGGAGTCAATAGTCCATAAGCAATAGCCGCAACACCAACTGCCATCAAACCGAAGCAGATGTTCTTCAGTTGGCCATTGGGTTTTCTATCAGCAACCGATTGGTAAACCGGAGTATAATCAGGAGCGGAACTCATAGTGAATCTCCAAAAGTACGTTATTGTGTAAAGAGTTTAGTCTACGAAGTTTTTACCAGGCAGGTCTTTGATGTAGTGAATAGCCGACCAAATTTCTTCGTCTGACATGGCGTGTCCATACGAAGGCATTCGACCACGACCATTTCTGATAAGAATGTACAACTCGTTGTGTGTTTTCATTGCACCAGCGCCGTATTGCCCAATCTTTCCACCATCCAACAGGTGAACATTCGGAATCCCAACAAATCGACCGGTCTTTTGTAAAGGCCAAGTATCCTCAGATAAGGTCTTTCCAGTTCCTTTGATTCCGTGACAGGTTTGGCAGTAGGTTCTAAAGGCAACCTCACCTTGATTGAGTACGTAGGCATCTTTTTCCATTCCCTTGTATGGGTCTTCAAGCTGAGCACTGGGAGCGGCTTGCATGATGGTTATGACGCCACCTGTACTTTGCCAATCTGCTTCAACTTCTTCCGGATCCATATGTTCAAGACCGTTTAAACGATGTCGACTGGTGACAACCTCATTGTTCAATTCTGCCATTGGGGCTTCATACCCGCGGATGAACAACGCATCTACCATATCGATGTCCCACGGAAATGCAACAGACGCAGTGGTGAGTCCGAAGAATAACGCTGTGGCCCCGAGAGTTCTTTTCATTGATTGTTTCATGTCGTGTCCTCTCTCACTTTACGGTACGATAGGATGGAGCGACAGCACCGCTCTTATAGTTATAGTTGTTGTTTTGTAGTTCTTGAGCCACAGTATACTGGTGCAACATCTTCACGCCCACTAAGGAGAATATTACGAAGATGGTGACGGCTATCGCTACTTTGGCAAGTAAACTGGTGTCGGGATCATCTGGTTCAACCAGAGATTCTGGAGAGCCTTCATCAACAATGCGCTCTGGTATCGGAGCGCGTTCAATCGACCACCCGTTTACAACTTCCATAGCGCCTTGATCCTGAAGGATCTTACTGGCGTCTTCAGCGCGATTTCTAGGCAAATCATTGATTACCACCCCGAATTTGTCGTCTGAGAAACGAGGGTCACACACCTCAACTTGAAGCTTACCGGCAGTGTGCAAACGGGTCAGAAGTATCATTCCCAACAGGGTGAATAAACAACCCCAGAGAACAGTTGACTCGAACGTAATTACGATGAATGCCGGAATGGAAACCAACGGTTTTCCAGCTGGAATGATCATCGCCCAGTTTAGGTGCGTGATAGAAGCCAATGAGAATCCCATTGTTCCACCGAAGATGGCTCCTGTCATTGTGAACCAACGGACAGGACTGGGTTTTCCTTTGTAGATGGCTTCCTCTAAGTCGTGCCTTGGAAGAGGGGACATCACCATGTAGTCTTTGATGCCACTCTTTTCTAGCTTGTCAATTGCATTGACAAGAGAGTCTAGGTGTTCAAAGACACCTTTCACAGTTCCGTTTTGGGCTGTACTTTCGTAAAAGGGTGCGCTCATGCTGCCTCCTCATCTGATTTCAATGGTGGGCGGACCAATTCTTTGATTTCGGCGATGGCCACAGACGGCATGACACGGATGAAAAGGAGGAACCATACAAAGAACCATCCAAATGAACCAGCCATAATACCCCATTCAACCCAGTTTGGATTGTACAATGTCCAAGCCCCAGGGTCGTATTGGTGAGCCAATGCAGAAGCGATAATGTTATACCGTTCGAACCACATTCCTACGTTGATAATGAGGGATACGATGAACAAGATGGTGTAGTTTCGACGCCACGCCTTTTTCCACCATACGAGTGGAGCGAGGCAGTTACAGAATACCATCATGAAGAACACCCAGTCGTATTCTCCAAAGAGACGATACTCGAAGATACCCCATTCATAGGGGTTGTCAGAATACCAAGCGATGTAATGCTCAACACCATAGGCATAGGTCAGAATACCACCCGTAAGCAAGCACATCTTCGCTAGCGATTCCAAGTGCCAAACACCGATGTACACATCCTTAGCGTGTTTGTCATGTTCATCTGTTACTTGCTTTCCATCTGGACCAACGTCCCAGTCAAACATACGGGAAAGTGGAAGCATTAGAGTGATAACCATTGCACAACCAGAGAAAATCGCACCGGCTACGAAGTAAGGGGGGAACAATGTGGAGTGCCAACCCATGGTTTGTGCCATCGCGAAGTCCCAAGAAACCACCGAGTGTACAGAGAGTACAAGGGGAGTGGCAAATGCAGCGAAGAAACCGTATGCTGCCATATAGTGACGCCATTGTCTGTCTGTTCCTCGCCACCCAACGGCCATACCTTTGTAGATTTGGTGAATGACCCCTCGAGTACGGTCGCGGACAG
>CALDQI010000267.1:0-4658 GCA_937911635.1 uncultured Pseudomonadota bacterium
TAAAGCCTTTACCCTGATAGAACTTTTAGTTGTTGTAGCCATCATCGGTATCCTCGCTGCTGTAGGGGTGGTTGCTTACAATGGGTATACGAGTGCTGCAAAGAAAAAAACAACAGAAGCAAATCATAAAATAATTGTAAAATACATACAAAATGAATGGATGAAATGTGAATTAGGAGAACAGTCAATTATGCCACTGAATGGTACTAATCAAATTTCTTGCAATACAAATATATGGGATCCATTCCTAGCTTATGCAGCAATTAAAGTTTTAAATACAACAATGACGGATGTTTAGACTACTTTGGTCAAGGATATGCCGATGTTCTGTTCGTGAATACCTGCAATGTCAATGGGCAAGGATACAGCCTCATCGATGCCACAGTCGAAAGTGGTATCAACGACATTCAAACCGAACGCGACTGTGATGGAGATGAACTCGAAGAAGTCTCTCCGACAGAAGGTTCTGCGTGGTTTGACATCGACAACGACGGATGGCTGGATCTCTACTTAGCCAACTACGAATGCTCAAGTGAGTACGATTACTTCATGAACTATGATGACAAGATTTGGCGCAACAATGGAGATGGGACCTTTACCGATTGGACAGAGAGCTCTGGTATACCCCAGATCAACCACGCTGGACGAGGTGCGACCACTGGAGACTACGACCGAGATGGAGACATTGATCTATTCGTGTCCAACTATCGATTGGACCCCAATTTCTTCTTTCGCAACGATGCAACCGGTGAACTCCGAGATATCGCCTTAACCAACGGCACCAAAGGGGTTGCGGCTGCAGGCGCATTCGGACACACCATCGGGGCTGTATTTGGTGATGTAGACAACGATGGGGATTTCGATATGGTGCACGCCAACTTGGCACACCCCTTCTTCTTTTGGTTCTCGGATATGAGTATGGTGCTGATCAACGACGGCGCAGGTAAATTTAGAAATGAAGGGGTAGAGCGCGGTCTCTATTACCGAGAGACCCACTCCAACCCAACACTCTTTGACGCTGACAACGACGGAGATCTAGATCTCTTTATCACAGCGGTCTATTCCTCTCGTGATTCAGACTTCTATTTGAATGACGGGACTGGAAACTTCACCCTCGCCAATTACGAAAGTGGTTTGGTCAAACGGAATGGCTGGGGCTCTTCAGTTTCTGACTTTGACAGAGATGGTGATGTTGATCTAATTGCATACGATCTCTTCGAAAATACCGCTACGGAACTCGGTCACTGGGTCACCATTCGGCTCTTTGGTGGTCTGCAAGGTGGTCCTGCCGACGACTGGCAAACTTGGACAGGACTCTCCAACATCTCCGCCATCGGTGCGACTGTAAAAGTCAAAACGACTCGCGGTGAACAACTCCGTCACGTTTCTGGCGGTTCTGGAACCGGTGTTCAAGACTCAATGAACCTCCACTTCGGATTGGGAGAAGCGGATACCATTCAATCGATTGAAGTGCTCTTCCAAGGCGGAACCAGCGTGATCGTCGAAGACGTTGCCGCCGATCAGCAAGTCTGGATCCATGAGGATGGCTCTATGGAAGTTGGTGAGGCTTTCCCAAGCCACTTCTTACCGATGCTACAGGATTCTGAGGATGAGAGCAGTGATGAGACGGATACTGGCGATACTGGAGATACTGGGTTGGGTGGGTAATCGTCTAGAATAATCTCCAACGTTCAATACAATCCCACAATACACCTTGCGTCTGGAGTTTGGGATGCCTAGTAAGAGCGTAGTCATGGCATACGGTGACCAGACTACACCCGGGGAGGTGCTATTAGGCTATGTGAAGTTTATGTAGGTGGTGCTCGTATCATCACAACGAGTGTGATGCCGACACCACCGGTAAACTCACATCATCAAACCCATCGGATAGGGGAACCCTTTTTCATGACTGCGCTCTTACGGGGGTTATCCCGACGAAAGACCCCATTAATTTGAACATACTGCGTGACGGAACATCACACAACGAAAAGCCAAGGTGTACTGTGGATTGTAAAAGAACACCGATTTGACAGGATCATGTCGTTTACAAACCGGACACTTAAAAAACGATCCCAGTCATCAAAAATCGGATGAATAAACGAAAAATATGGTGGGAATAGAACAATTTCTTACACATCGGAGGATGTATGTTCAACCCTTTGGCAACCTTGAAGCATGTCATGCAAGAAAAGGTATCTGTACTCGAACGAAACCTACGCAAAATGAACTACAGCACTAGACCTGAAAAGGGCATCATCGTTCATGACAACCCAGAATGCATTCCTTATCCAGATCTCTATATACTGCTGAGCCACATGCGCCTCAGACGATTACCAGAACTGAAGGTACTCCCCTTCAAAATGGTTCATGAAGTTCTCAATGCACTGTCTCAAGAATGGATTGACACGTTGAAGAATACATTCTTCGACCCATCCTATCACTGGACGATGCACGATATCAACAACAGCACTGCACGCATTTTCTTTCTGAACCTCGGTAACACACCATATATGAACGCCATTGCGGTCAAAGATATGACTCGTCCTCAATATAGAACTGATTGGGTACAAACACTTGGATTTCACAATGGCTTTATCCCCCATCAATTAACCGAATCCATACAGCACCTTTTTCTACAGGGTGATCAATCTATTTCCTGGTCCGAACACATCAAGATGGAGAAAGATGCCCGGTTACAACAATTAATCAAGAACATTCATACGGTAACCTTGCTCAATGGATATGGAATTCCAACCCAACTATCCCCAAAACGTTTACATTTTGCAGGCGCAAACTCACTCAAAAATGTACACAGTCCACTTGAACGAGTCGAAGAATTGGCATTTATTGGCACTGGTGTGAATACAGAAACACTTGCCCATATACTCGATAGAGCACCCAATCTCAATCGACTGATTGTAGCCAACGAACCCCATGTAGCGAAGTTACCCGAAAGCCTAATGGAGCATAAGGTCTCGATTGCCGCAATCTTCAGTCCCATCGCCACAATTGATACCCAACATTCCCAAAAGATAGAAAAGCTGTGTCGATCTGGCTGTGAAGAGTTGATCAATTCCGGTTTAGAGTTGATGATTGCATTAAAAGACACTTCTTCAACCGTTCGAGTTGGGAATCGAATGGTCTCTGCAGAACCGCTCGCCAACGCGTTTCGCTATATACAAATGACGGACAATCTCTCTTCGATAATGCCAATTGGGTACAACAGAGAATCATTCATGCCGAAATTTTCGGGTGCACATTATATAGATTATGCAAAAGTTGGCGCACTTCTCAGAAGGCGTACACTGTAAGAACAGAACCACCCGATTTTAACCAATGAATTCGTTTTTTAATACAATCAAGATGATAACAAGTATTTGGGAGAGGAATGGACGAACATCAACAGTTTTGGACGTGGTTCATGCGTCATGTATGCGAAGTCAATCGTGTGATGATTGCCAACGTTGGAACCTTCACACTGTCTTATAAAAACGAACGCTTTTACATACGCTTTAAACCAACAGGGAACTTCGGATTCGTATATCGAAATAAAAATGGTGAGAGAAGATTACCAAGCCACATCTTCGGAGAAGAGTTCCCCGTTCAAAATGCCAAAATTTGGGCACCCATTGTAATGAAAAACAACTCGATCAGCCAACTGTCACAGCAAAGACAACTCATGTGGCATTATGCAGAACACCGCTCGATCAAGATTTCAGTCAGTGCACAAATTGTTTCCAGTGCAATTCAAACATTGTGCTCCACAATATTGCATGAGCGAAGAATTGAATTAACGCCACACTGGAAAATCCTATGCTACGATACCAGTCGATATGATAATAGAAACACTCGATACATATACTCCAGAATAGGCCACACTCATTTGCTCTATGTGATGTCTCAGATGGGGATCGGGTAAAGGAATAATGTTATACCAGACAAAAATATTTGATCCGAAAAATATTCTCAACCCTGGTAAACTTCTTTAATTAAGAAATTTCTTGTATACTGAATTTGCTTCTTGACAGGTTTTATAAATATCATTTGATATTCCCAATAAACCCTTTAAATAAAGTATGAAAAATTTAAAGAGTTGGCTCTTTGATCCAAACCTTTTGGCAAACCTCCAAGACCTTCCAGTCAATCGTCTTTGGGCGAAAACTAGATATTCCTTTTTTAAATTTTTATTATCTTTTACAAAAAGTTCAAGTGCTTTCGAAACTCTATATATTTGATTGGTTTTCTTTTCAGATATTTGCCCTGGAGCGTTTTTAGGCAGTATTGCAATGTACTCGTTTAACCTCATAAAGCCACCATAAGGTGATAACCTTAATGTTAGTGAATACTCCTGACTATGTTTTACTCTCTCATCACATCCACCAACTTTTTTACATAATTCTGTCTTTACAATAAACTGGGTTGGATTGAACATTGAATTAGTCATTGCAGACTTTATTGAGTCCTTGATAATAGAAATTTTTTTAGAATTTATTTTTGTATTTAAATCAACAGATGAAAAATCTTCCACTTTTCTTTGTAATCCATAAACTAAATTTATATGTCTATTTTTTTCAATTATTCGTAACAAAGAATTAGTAGCATCATAAAGAATTAAATCATCAGCGTCCAAAAATTTTATATATTTATTTTTTGCTAGC
>CALDQI010000268.1:0-4107 GCA_937911635.1 uncultured Pseudomonadota bacterium
ACAACAGTCGGACCAGAAGTAAAGAACGTTGCGATCCAAGAGTCTTGATCCATCAACTCCGTCTCGCACTCCATGTAAGAACTATACATCTCAGGTATTTCCAAAACACCATTAACAACCGCATACTCACCAGCATGGGTATTACATCCTGCGCTGAAACTCATCTCGCACGGTTCTTTCGTAAAGCCAATGGATAAAACATCATCGACAGGCTCAAAACCTTCAGCGCTTTGAAATACCAAATCCAAATCTTCAAACGTACAACCATCCACCGATACCGATGCCGTATCCTCTGGAGAATACGTGTCGTCAGATTTATCACCGCAGGCAAGTAAAAGGGAAACTACACTCAATACAATCATGATACACTCCAGTTCAATATAAGCAACGAAATACCTTACACTATTTGTTCCCTGTTCAAACTGACTAAACGTATCTCTTTACTTGTTTGGATTGTTGTGGGGGTTCCACAGTTCTTTTGGGTTTCCGGCGACATTCTTGGGGACCAATATTTTGGCCCCACTCTGTGCCTTCTCGTACAGTTCTTGTGATGACGAGACTTCATTGAGACGTAAAGTTTCTTTCACTACGTGCATCCCGCCAGCCGCCAAGTTGTGGGCATCAAAATTATTGAATGGACCGTCGTAGTCTATATATACCGCGTCAGGGTTATCATCCTTGTTGTCTTCAGATAGACCTAGTTTCCCGCCTCCTGGCATTGGCTTGTGAGACAATGGATCATCATCGTCAGTCCACACCAAATACCTTGGACCCTCTGGCAAATCTGCTACTGCATTCCCATGCATTTCTACGAATAGATGTTTTTTCAACAACGCGTCAACCTCTTCAGTGACCTTACTTCGACCACCGCGTCGCTTTGACGGCTGAAGTTCTCCCATACGTATGGCTATCTCTTGTCGTCTAAATTTAGATATGGCTTGGGTACCCGCAATCGTGGAGTCGGAATACAGAATTGCATGAATGTCTTCAGGGGTCTCTTGCTGAAAATTGGCGCTGAGAAGCTTCGTTAACTCATCGATGAGAGGACTACTCTTTATGCCCATTCGAGTCGTTAAAGCTACTACATAGTCGATCTGATCTGCATACGGAAGATCAGCCTGTAAATGGGTTCCGTTGTGCATGTGCACCATCGATTCCTCAAGTACATCTGCATACACTTGAGTTCGACGAGCGGCTTCAGCTTCTGGGGTATTGAGACCCGGCACGAAAAGACGCATCCCACTCTCTGGATTGTTCTCACCACTCTTTGGATGAAAGGCATGTTGCATCACCTCGGAACTCAACGTCGACCCATTCTCCTGCTGTTGCTGTAGAATGCTATCAATGGAGGTTCCTTTTGACCGATCGGAAGGACTGCTCAAAGTACCCTCACGATTAATGTCTGAACCATTCAATTCACGCATCCAAGAGGCTATTGCTGAATTCCCCCACATGGTTTGTAAAGAGTGTTGAACACCTTCTATCAAATTTGGATCCTTTGATGAATCGGGTGTCTTCTCTCTAGCAATCTCTTTACTGGACCCTTGCAAAACATACCTCCGAAGATGTACAATAGCAGATCTATTCGTGTTCTCGTGAAACAATGTGGATACAAATCGAAGCGACAATGATCTTCAACTGTGTCTATCGTAGATTAATGATGAAATATCATCTTTCACCCAATCCTTAGCCCAGTTCTAGGGATGATGGTACAGCAACTCAATCTACATTCATCTAGGCTCACCAATCCAAATCGATAAACCAACCCGAAAAGAACAGTAGGTACGACGACAACCACATACAGAGCATGCTCGCAGCAAACCCCCAGTGGATGGCATTTTGGTACCCCACTTCGCTTACGGCAAAGTTGTATACCGCCAATGGGACGAACAACAGCAATGATCCGATGAGTACATACTTGGCACTCTCGGATAGCTTGGATCCTACACGCTCTATCAGAGTCGGAGTTTCATCGGGTGGCGGTATCAGTTTTAAATTCACGATTTCTCCTGATTGATATCTTCTTCATTGACGCTGCGACTGACTTCTGTACATATCTTCCGAACCCCTACTCGATTGATTTGCTATAAATTAGTATACAATTATGATTCTCGGTACTTCTACTAAACGATCTGCACTCTGCCGTTATATGCGAACAATATACATCTGAAATATGTTGCCCCACACAACGCATGTATAGTTCATACACCACAAAACTTATTCGATAAATCCGATTTCTCTATGGCTTTGATTTTACATTGTGGTACAAATAGATATGAATACAGTTCTGCCAAGATTTCATCTGTTTGAATGGGAAGACCAGACTTTTTTTCCAGTTGAGATCCGAAACGCCTTAACCCAATATCTGTACATGGTTTGGACCGTTGGACGATTTTACCGTTCAACGTTGCCTGTTTTGAACCCCCTTATTCAACAAACAGACAAGACACACATCTACGATCTCTGTTCAGGTGGTGGTGGTGCTTGGTCACACATTTGGAAAGAGTTGTCCCAAACAGTTCCCGACCTTTCTATTACACTGACCGACTACTATCCAAATCTTCCGGCATTCGAGTCTTTACAGACCCAAACGAATGGCGCGATCGCATTCGAAAGACATGCTGTAGATGCACGCTCAGCCAATATTCCATCCAATTCCATCGTCACAATGCTTCTTGCCTTTCATCATTTTGCTCCAGAGGATGCTCAAAAGATTCTACACAATGCCATTCGGCAAGATGCTCCCATCGTCATCTTTGAAATCCAACAGCGGTCGATATTTGATGTCCTATTGATGCTGGTTCATTTCCCCATTTGTTGGTTGATCACTCCATTCATGAAACCCTCTCTCACGCAGTTGGTCTTTACGTACCTAGTTCCAATCATTCCCTTCTGTATCGTTTGGGATGGGATGGTTTCTGTCCTTAGAACCTATACAGATCGTGAACTCGATCATTTTGTCGACAATACTTCACAACATTACACTTGGGAAACAGGAAGTGTACACCATCCGCTGCACAACATCACCTACTGCGTCGGCATGCCAGCATACAATAAGTCATGACTAGAGTCTTCCCTGATACCAATACATGACCAATGCAGCAACTTCACGAAAAGCACCTTTGATTCGCACTGCAAGTATCGGTACTCTACCGACTCCATCAACAGTATCAAAATAGCGACCAAAAACCTTCTCCGAGCGAAGGATGTGATAAGAATCAGATACAACTAGAACTGACTCTCCTGCCGGTATTGCTTCCTTCGCAAATTCAGCATTTTCTTCTGTTGAAGTGGATTGCTTCTCAAGTACAAACACATTTGGATCCATTTCCAATTCAGACACAGCATAGTCCATCGCTGCAACTGACTCTGCAGGAGCATGTTCGCCAACACCACCTGTCAACACAATTCGGTCTGCATATCCTTTATTGTACAATTCCACTGCTTTACGGGTTCGTGCTTGCAAAGCTAAGGATGGTGTCCCATCGGATCTGACTTTGCACCCAAGTACAATAATGGCATCATAATGTGCTTGACTTGGTCTTCGCTGACCGTAGAAATCGAGTCCAACAGCCAAAGCACATACTGTACCCATTCCCATTATCATCCATTGAAATATTCGTTTCATCACTTATCTCCCAATCATTCTTTAACCAAGTGTTGCTAAGAATTGTGACTCATAGAGATTAACGATTTCGGACAATTTATTGTTGCAATCCGTTATAAAAATAGAATGATTGCGCTAGAAACATCAAACTTTATCATCCACTCCATCGATGGATACATCGAAACACTTTATCTAGTGGTCTACCCGACAAAGATACTTCTTCTAGATGGTGGCTGTCGATGTGATGCAGGCGTCGTAGTAGAATACCTACACAACCTTGGCCGCTCTATTACAGACCTAAAGTTGATTGTCATCACCCATCATCATCCTGATCATTCTGGTGCTGCTCCAGTACTCCAACGACAATACGACATCCCCATAGCCGCTTTGCCGATCCTCAATAACTGGTATGCTGGACTGAATGGTTGGCTCACTCAAAAAACAGATATCTTCCTCACATATTATGTGGCTCGAAAAAAGAAAAAGCGTTTCAAACACCT
>CALDQI010000269.1:0-11960 GCA_937911635.1 uncultured Pseudomonadota bacterium
AACTGAAAATAATTTGGATTCAGTAGAAAATCCTACTGGAAATCCTACTGGTTCCCGCCGCGTTCGCCGTGGTGGCAGCTGGAGCAACGACCCGCGGTACGTTCGAACGTCGCTCCGCAACAACCTCGACCCGACGTACCAGTACAACCTCCTCGGGTTCCGTATTTGTAGATTCCCCTAAAACCCCGCCAACCAACCGGTTGGCTACCCCTGTCGGTGGACGTAGACTATCGACATTCCCCCACTTAGCCAAGTATCCGTTGTCTTTACAAAGGCGCAAGCCTTTAGGAAAGCAACCAGATACTGGGCTGTTTTTAAGGCAGGGGACTGTAGATTTGATTTCAGTGAAATCAGTAGAAATGGCTTGAAAAGTCAGTAGGATTTCAATAGAGATTAAAAATGAGCAGCGGAAGCAGAGCCGGAACTGGCTAAGGCGTGAGCCAAGTCCAGTTCCAGTCCTGCGAGAGCGTTCATTTTGGTGTTTGGAAGAACGCTTTGCGTGTTGGTGTAGCGAACGGATGTGAGCGGAGACAACAGGTTACTAGAAGGAGTTTGTGTGCTGGTGAAGACCTTTAATCTACGGCTGAACATGGATACCATGCAGTATGATGACTCGGATTTGAACACATTTACTGAGAAACATGATGTTCTATCGATGAGAACTGAGTTTTTCTTTTTTAAGGAAGAACCCATCTGGTCGGTGATTGTGACCTATCGCACGCCGTTTATACCCAGTGCTGTTGTTCAATCGGCGATGGAACCTACCTTCAACTCTAAGACCAAGAAGGCTCGCAAAGGAAAAGGGAACCGTAAAATCAAGCTGTCCTCTGCCCAGGTTGATATTTACAATAAACTAGCGGCATGGCGGACTGAAACGGCAAAATCAATGGGGCATCCTCCGCCGTATTTGTTCTCCAATAGACAATTGAAAGAGATTGTGGTTCTCAATCCAACATCGATTAAACAGCTGACCAAGGTGTATGGAGTTGGGAATTATAAGGCAACGACCTATGGGTTGGAGTTGATTGCTTTGTTGAAAGAACTGACAGAACACACTGCTGTTCAGATTGATTCAGTAGAATCTACAATTATTTCAACTGAAAGTGAAACCGCTTCTACAGAAAATCCTACTGAAACTGGATGATACACTGAAATGAGTAGAGAACTTAAGGTATTGGTCATATGGGAAAAAGTGTTGCATCAAATCTTGGATTCCACCCAACGGTTTCCAAAATCCGTTCGTCATTCCTTTGTTCATCGGATTGACGGTTTGGTCTTGGATATTACACAGAGGATGGTGTCGGCGCAGTATTCTCCGGTGGACAAGCAAGTGGTACTGTTGGAACAGCTGAACATTCAACTTGCTCAACTGAAACTGCTTCTTCGAGTATCGGCCGACCGAAAGTATGTATCGTTGGGATTGTTGAGAGACCTTATTCACGAACTGGACGGGATTGGCATGCAAATCTATGCTTGGCAGGAAAACAATAGAGCATTGGAAAGGGGCTAAGTTGGCACGTAAAGTCTACAACCTCTACCCAAGCATCACCTCTTTTGAGCAGCTTCGAGACTCTGCAAGACTTGCGCGCCGGGGTGTGAGGCTGAATCGATCACTCCTTAGTTTCTGGTCTGAACTGGAAAGCAATGTGCTTGAACTTCGGCAATCTCTACAGAATAAGACTTATCGTCCACAGCCCTATACCGAGTTTATGCTGAAAGATCCGAAGCCCAGACGCATTCAAGCCGCAGATTTTGCTGATCGGGTGGTCCATCATTCCCTGTGCAAAAGTTTGGCACCCCATTTTGAGCGCTCCTACTTGGCACATTCTTTTGCTTGTCAGGTTGGGAAGGGCAATCATCGAGCCATTCGTCAAGCCCAGTGCTTTTCGAGACGGTTTAAAGAAGGGTGGTTTCTCAAAATGGACATTCGACATTGTTTTGAGACCATCGGTCATGGGTTGTTGATGAAGCGGATACAACGCCGAATTGGGTGTCCCAAGACACTCTGGCTGACAGATTTAATCATTGCGCATGGCGGTGTGGATGGAAAGGGACTCCCGATTGGCAATCTGACATCTCAACATTTTGCCAATTTTTACTTGGATGCTGTGGATCATTTTTGCATTGGACCGTTGAAGATCAAGGGATTTATACGGTACATGGACGATATCTTGCTGTTTTCCCATGATAAAGAGCAACTGATGGAGGCGCTGGGTGAACTGACCATTTGGCTTCCGGACACTCTGAAAATCGAAATTAAACACAGTGCCACCCAATTGTATCCCGTCTCTCACGGCATTCCATTTTTGGGCTTTCGCATATTTCAAGATTCCATTCGCTTTGATGCCAGTCGGAAACGTCTATTCATTAGCAAATGGAAAGAGATTGAGAAGCTGCCGATCGAGCATCAAGGTCCCCATTGGAATGCCTTGATTGCTTGGTCCGATCAAGCCAACACTCGTCAGTTGCGTAGAAGACTGTTAAACAATGAACGGCTACAATCATAAGGTTCCAACCGCGTTAACCGTGGTGGCAGCTGGAACAACAACCCGAAGAACGTTCGAACGTCGAACCGCAACAACAACGACCCGACGAACCAGAACAACAACCTCGGGTTCAGTATTGAGCACTTTTCACACTTCAACATGGAAGGGTCTGGCAGAATGGTTGCGATCATGGTTTCAACCACCGTCCATCTGAAAAGTCCACCGATTGATGCCTGCTAACATCATTGATGTTTCAAACAGTACCCTGTCCAAGAGCCCAGCAAAGTGATGTTGGGTCGCTTGGGCTTTGTGGAATGACTTGTACAGAGTACGACGTTCGAAGATGTTCATGCTACGGAATGGTTAGGATTTTGATTCCTGTTCGATCTTGGCGATGTCCTCGAGGCTGAGTTCGGTAGCGGCGGAGATTTGTTCGTGGCTTAGTTCCATTTTGAGGAGATTGCGAGCGGTAGCGATGGCTTTTTGTCTTTCGCCTTCCTGTCTACCGCGTTCAATACCTTCTTCTCGTCCTTCTTGTTTAATGAGTGCGATGACGTCGACCATATTTTCCTCCGTGCTCAGTTTATTGTTTAGCATTTTTATCACCTCTTGGTGGTTGGATTGGGTTTGTAAGATGTAGATGAATATCGCGTAGAGGGCATCCCCTCGTTCGTCTCGCAACAATACAAACTGTTCGTCGACTTGTAATCGGTCATAGAATTCAGGACGACGAGAGTATTTGAAGTAGTCGAGGAACTTGGTCAGCAAAAACGAGCAATGGTAATCGGCCTGTATGTCTGGATCCTCGATTTGAGAGAGGTCTTTGAGACTGAATTGAAAATGGGGAACAAAGGATGTACAGCCTCTGGGAATGTCGACCATCTCTTGGAAGCTGATTGGTGACGTCCAAGGTTGTACACCATTGTAGAGTACCAGTGGAAAGACAAATGGTAGTTTCCTAGGGAAGTCGGTTGAATCCTCCGACTTAATGTAGTGAGAATACCACAAATACAGATACTCAAAGAATCGCCACGCCATGCTGTGATCGTCGGTCGATTGATGTTCAAACATACAGTAAACATAGATGGTTTGGTCGTCGTTCTGTTTGTTGCTTTGCCGTAGCCGTAGCGACAACAGAAGGTCGGAGCGCTTTTCACTGACGATTGGTTCCGAGAAATTGGTCGGTTGATATTGTAGACTGTCCCAATCCACTCTACGGGCTAGGGAAGTTGGCAACTCCACTTCGAGATAGGCTCTCACGACATCGGGTCGTTCCATCATCAGTTTGAACAATACATCGTGGGGTGTTCGTCCTTCTGCCATCCCTTTCGCAAAGATGTCTTGGATTCGTTGCAGGCGAGCGACTTCAGTTTCAAGTTTGGTTTGGTCATCGGATGAACTGTCCGATGGGTTGTCATGTTCGGGTCTGTCGCTTGGGGTCGATCCTGAGGAACTGTTGGATTGCGGACTATTGGCAGGAATGTTTGACCGAGTTGTTTTCTTTGGCATGGTTGCTCTCTAGTTTTGTCAGATTTTGTCAGACTTAGAGCAATATTCGTGCCATATGGTTGATGTCGGTAACCTCAATGTTATTGAGTGGTTGAAAGTCGTTTTGACAGCTTTCGACACCGTTTCCGTCAATTGTTCATCCTTTTTCGACACTGTTGACTGGTATGAATTTACCTTTCTAAAAAGTATCGAGAATTCAACTGTTTAGATTGGATTCGGTTTGATTGACCTTTTGGCTTCAATCTATCGCCATTCACATCCTTGAAACTGGGAAGTGGTTGATGACCTTAGCATACCTTGGGCGTTGCTCAGTCCTTGCAAACCCTTCAACTCGCCGCTGAGGCTTCAGATTTCGGTTCGCTGGTGTTGTCCCTGCACAGAAGGTGATCGACAACGCGGGTGGAGGCTCCGTCCCAAAAGCCAAATTCGGCAGGGGGCTCTTTCGGGTTTTCAAAGGTGCCGAAGAGCATGTCGACGATTGGTAGGTCTGAGTAATTCGAGTGGTGCTTTTCTCTGGCGTGGTGCAGCATGTGGTTTTCAGGACGCACAATGATGTAGCCCAGCCATTGAGGTGTTTTCACGTTGGTGTGTTGAATGTATTGCATGAGAAGAAGGAATATCATCAGTCCACTGGAAGTCTCTTTCGATAGATTGAACACGATTCCGAAGGAGATCAAGCCGACAATGTGAAAGAGTGGGAGCTCCAGTGGGTGGGTTCGCACTGCCGACCAAATGTCGATGCGTTCGGAGCTATGGTGCCACTGGTGCATCCGCCACAGGAAGTCAACCTGGTGCTGGGCTCGATGCACAAAGTAGACCAGCACTTCATAAAAGAAGAGGGCAACCGGCGCTCCCCATATCCCCCAGCCTGAGAGGTCGAACAACGTCAGACCATGAGCGTAGGGATCTAGATATCGTCCGAGGAGGTTAGAGGTACCGATGAGTAGTGCAAACCAAAAGATGCCGCGTAAGACCCAGTAGGGTTGCTTGGGCCACTTGTACCCGTTGAACAGTTGCTCTAGGACAGCAAAGCCAGCAATAACAGCAATCGTGGTGTACATAGAATCGTGAAGCTGAAGAGTGGATTGAATAAATAACCTTCTCTACATATAGTGTAGCCTACATCCGATGGTTCTTGACAACAATCGGGCTGTCTGTACCCAATTTCTTCAAAATCAACTTGCGAAGTCGGTTCTAGAACCCTTATACTGATTCTATGGAACTTTCATTTTGTGTACATTGCAACCATGCAATCCTAGATACGACTTTTTGCCCGCACTGTAATTCTACCCAGCCAACCAGGGGTACAATCCGGTCGACGGGGATTTTGATGACCGCCTTTTTGGGTCTTGGTGTGATGGCTTGTGGTGATGAGTCGACAGTTGAGGAGCCGAATGACGCCCAGCCAGAAGTCGCCCTTGTAGACAATGCCAATATTGATAAGGGTGATAAGGGTGAGAACAGTGCACCTGAGAAATCGGACGCAACAGATCCAGAGAAGGACACAGAACCGTTTGCGGAAAAAGATTCTGAGAAGGATGCTCCAACGCCTTTACATGAACTCATCGGGTCAACTGGTGCAGATGAACCTTCTGATATTCTTTGGGGTCATGACATAGATAAGGATTCTGAAGACCTTGAAGAAATCTTGAAAGAGAAACAGCCAGCAGAGGCGGCTCCCGTTAAGGTTCCCGGTGGTGGGTTGACTGGATTGACGATGGATAGCCCAGGAAGACCTGTTGGTGCGAAGTACGGTATTCCGTCTGTCTCCAATGGAGTGGGTGGTCCACCGCGTGGTCCAAAGGGTAGGGTTCGGATCGGGGCTGTGTCGACTGACGATTGTGATTCGACCCATACCCAAAAAATCTTTCGAAAGTACAGCAGTCAGCTTCGGACATGCTATGACTTTCAATTGAAACAAGCGCCCACATTAGAGACGACTATTGATGTGGAGATTGATATATCGAAGGGTAGAGTCTCTGCGGTCTCTATTGAGCGGAATGAGGCTACTGGGGATGCGTCTGGATCAGAGCCACTTGGTCAATGTGTGCAGAAAAGAATGAAACGGTGGAAGTTTCCACAAGACTGTACCGGTACCGTTCAAGGGACCTTTTCTTTCAAGACTAAGAAGTGATTCCGGCTTCAATATATAAGGGCATCAAAATAAAGGGCATCAAAATAAAGGATTGATCACGAAGAGCATCCCCTCGGTATGGAGTACTCGATGTGTGCCAGATGGATTCTTTCGCTTGTCGATGTAGGAGATCGGTATCGATGGAATGGTTTGCCATACAAGACCGGTTGGCTCCAACTCGTAAGTCTTCGAGGTGAGTGAACTGCCATCACTCGCTCCACCACCACCAAATCCAAGAGCCTTTACATCGAATGACCCTAGCGTAGAACTATGCGTGGGAATTGTGACCTCGACATCGGATGGGGCTTCAACCGTGATGTCCATGTTTACAAACCATCCACTTGGATTTGATTTGGGTGTCATGATCACGGTTGCGTAGATGAAGTCGACTTCGGAATGAGTTTCAACGAACTCATGTTCGGAGACACATCCCACCAATCCCAGCATCATCCACGCAATCATACCCAAGCACTCATTGATTAGCTAAAGTCAGCATGTGAGAGCAGCATCAGAAAGAAGGTCGACATCAGGATAAACAATGTAAACAAACTAAAATATATCGTTGTATGTCCGCGATTCGAACGGATAATCTTTGATTCTGTCCGTGTGATAAAGGACGTCGCCATCGACTTGAATACAAACTCTCCTAAGATGATGCCGTAAAAGAGCGTGAGTAATGCGACTGCCATCGCCGGTCCAATCGCAGTTGGGTCATCCATATTGCTGAGCATCTTTATTAGTCCAATCAAGTTGCCATACATTCCAGACGCGACAGCAAGTTGAGAGAGCCTCATAAAGACTTCATACCCCAGTACCGCTCTGTCCTCATCGATGTCCTCTGTAGACAACGCATCGAAAAATGCTTGCTTGGTAACGGCTAATGGAAATGCCCAGAGGGCTCCAGCGACGACCATCCCCCATACGATATAAATGGATGGTGGATCAATGAAAGAAGCAAGCCCCTCGAAACCGTCATGACCCCATGTAATTCCTGCTATGGACAATGCACCGAACAATGTCACTGAGATGATAATTCGTAGATTCATACAACCCTCCTTGGATACACAATTGTACAACGACCGGAGTGCAGATTTCTTTAAATTATGAATTCTTTGCCAATCGCCTCTGTGCTTTTACTCCAAAGGAGTTCCCGAGTTTCTGGATTGTTGTACTGCTTCTCCAACGCGAAGGGGTTAGTCTGACCTTTTGATGCGATTGGGATGGATCCAGGTCCCCAAAAGTCTCCTGATTGAGCATCTGGTAGGATGGCGCAACTTAGAAGACTGAGTGCACCGTCTTCTTCACTTTGGGAGAAAAGCTTGGCTAGGAAAGACACCAATGGGGCGATGAACAGTCCGCCTCGTTTGTCGGTATTCGTGTGCAGTTCGGTATTTGCCCAGCCCGGGTGTGCAACGAGAGCCTTGACCTTCGATTCTTTGGCTTGCAACTTTTCATGCAGCGCGGCTGTAAAGGCAGCGTTCGCCAATTTGGTTTGTCCATATCGAACCCATCGACCACCGCCGGTGATTCCCAAGCTGTCCCCGCCAAGATTGCCACCGTTTTTCTCCAGATATTTCGCCTTGAGTTTCCACACAGACTTACGGGCAATACTGGAATGGTTGACGATTCTAGCCTCACCATGGATTTCAGTACCCCTCTCGAGCAGAGGAAAGAGTTCGCGGGTCAATAAAAAGTGCGATAGGTGGTTGGTCTGCATTTGCGTGTCAAAACCGTCGACGGTGGCCTCATCAGGCATTGCCATGATACCGGCATTGTTGATGAGGGCGTAGATGCCTTCGGAACACAATTCTTGGAGCTGATCTGCAGCCGATTGTACAGATACGAAGGATTGTAAATCACATTCGACTGTTTGTATATCCGCATTGGGGTACGCAACCGAGATCTCCTGTTGAGCTTTTTCAGAACGAGATGATTGTCGATTCAACATTATCACTCGTCCCCATTTTGACGCAATGGTATGCGCTGTGACCTTTCCTGTACCGCTTGTTGTTCCTGTGATGACAAAGGTCTTTTCGGATAGGTCAGGAACCTTTTGCAAGAATGTCGGATAGTACTTTGATGCAAAGGAGGGTTTGTTGTAGGGCATGACGAGTTCCTTCTAATATTTAGGGTCTATCTGAACTGTTGCTGTTTTGCCAATCCTCGGAGAACTCTACAGGGCATTATTTGTTGGGTTGATTCCTATATACCACTTTCCGTCGTGTTGGTTCATTCTTTTCAGAAGCAAGTGGCATTGCATTCGGTTGTTGAATCTTCCTTTCATGATGGGACTGCGATCGCGATGGGTTTTCCTTTCTTTCAAGTCCTCTTTGAAAATACCATGAATTTTACAGTGAAGACCGTCGTCTTTTAAAAAGGAGATAACAGGCTACACCCACTATCAAATATTCAAATACTGATGACCAATGCAACAATACGTTAAGCACCCATCCTTCCAGTTTCATCCCAAAAAGTTCAAAATAGACCTTGTAAGGATCTACGATTCTTGGAATCGCATCCTTATCTACAATATGAATCAAATTTTCTTCGACTGCTTCGACGAAGGGGAACATCCATAGGATGCCAGATACTACAGTGTCCAAGACCGCATGCACCATCAAAGAAACCCACAGTGTCAGGGCTAGATTACCAATATATCTAAAGGATGAAAACACTCTGCCAAGGATGACGAGTGGAAGAAGGGTACAATAATATGCCGGTATGTGCGATACAAATAGATGATGGTCGGAAGTTCGATCTACCCAGTAAAAATACAACATGTCCAGATCAGGTAAAACCGAACCGATGAGGGAAACTTGCATAATTCTTTTTTGACGTATAGCAGAACTTTCTATTTTTTCTAAAAGTCGACCGATGATGTACCCAGCTGGCAAATGAGCGATGATCATTCCATTATTCCTAAACTAAGATTACTGCACAAAGCGGTATCCGACTCCATGAACCGTGATGATGTATCGAGGGCGAGCTGGATTGAGTTCCATCTTTTTACGGAGCTTCAAGATTTGATTGTCCACCGTTCTTGTTTGCATCGTCGGTGCGTAGCCCCATACTTGCTCCAGGAGCTCCTGTCGAGAGACATCTTGACCGGGTCGCTGAATGAGGTATTGCAAAACGGCATTTTCATGCGTGGTGAGGTGCGTCTCCATAGCGCCGCGTCTCAATACTTGATGTTGTAGATCGATGGTGAGACCGTCAATTTGTATGGTTGTGAGTTCAGTCGGTTCTTCTCTACGCAGTCTGGCGCGAATTCTAGCCAACAGAACAGTCAGCTGAAAGGGTTTGGCAACATAGTCATCCGCTCCAACATCCAAGCCCTGTACAAGATCTTGACTGGTGCTTTTGGCTGACACCATAATAACAGGGCGGTTCGCCTCTTCTGTTTTGAAGCGCTTTAGCAACTCGATCCCGCTCATTCCTGGCAGCATCCAATCTAGAATGGCTAGGTCCCATGGGGTGTCATCAGCCAAGCAATCTTCAGCAGATAGATAATGACTGACATCATATCCATCTTTTCTCAATGCCGTCTGGATACCGAAGGCAATGGTTTCGTCGTCTTCCACCAATATGATTCGTTTTGTTGTCATGTCACTCTCACAAATACACCGGATTGACTCAATACCATTGGCACTGCGGGTCGCTCAGATACTGCAATTCTGTAGCGGTATGGGTGCCGGTGGCAAACTGATTTCCAGATTCATGGAAGAACCAATTGGCAGTACCGTCATCTAAGGTTTGAATGTCATAGCTTACAATGTAGGACTCATAGTCTTGTTGAAGACCTTCAGGACAGTCCGATTCAGAGTCAATCATTGTTGCTGCGATATCGATCGATATGTCACAGATGGAGCATCCCAGAGGCTCACCGGTGCTTCCAGAGACAGATATGGCTATCGTACAATCATCTTCACCGAGGTCTTTCCACGTTTCATTGGCGATGAAATGTACATGTTCCAATCCACTGATGGTTCCACCATTTCGTACCATGGTACCGGAGAAGTATACAGCAGCTCCGGGTACGTCCGTCCCGTTGACATCTTGACATCCGTCGTTGTATAAGGTTGAGGCATCGACATGACTGTCTGTCGGGGTGGCTATGGTGCCATCTTTATCGGTGTCAGCGTCACCACATGCAATTAAAAGGAGTGTGAGGGAAATTAAACGCATCGTTGAGTCTCCAAAGAGTTGGGGTCTATTAAAACCATCGACAGGACATGTCTGTTACATAACGGATTGTGCCATCGTTGTGGTAGCCTTCTCCAACTCGCTTTCCAGATCTGGAAAAGTAAATGTCAACGGTACCGTCATCTTTGAGATCGATATCATATCCAATTTGTTGTCCAGTTTCGCCTTTTGTCAGGTCCTTAGGGCAATTTGAGCCTGTTATATCCAGCTGATTCGTCAGAGACACTCCAAAATCACACCGACCGCAGGCGCCAATGCCAGTCTTCGATCCGGTTAGTGACCATCGAACAGTACAATCTCCACCATTGGTTGCAGCCCACTTCTTGTTCGCAAATAGAACCCATTCTTCCTCACCACGTACAGAACCATCCGTTATGTTGAGTTCTCCGACAAAATATGATGCTGCACCCATGACGCCAGGGCCATTGTCACACCCTTCTTTTGACAGTCCCTTCTTTAAATCGGGGAGGGGGTCTTTCGTTTTTGCAGTGCTATTGGAATCAGCAGTGGGAGCAGGAGCCGCTTCAGGAGGCGTTATCTGTGGTGTTGGTTCAGCATTGGATGAGCAAGCCATTCCAAATACATACAAGGTGCTGAGAATAAATGTCATGTAAACTCCGTATTTGTTGGTAAGAGTATACCACAACACCGATTGTATTTTTCATCAAATGGAACTCAAATATTGAACGGAGGTGTCTAAGTGGGGTATAATTTTCGACAGAACCCGTGTGTGGAGGATTGATGTTTTCGATTTTGAGTAGTGCGCTTTTATCTGTGGCGATGGCAAATGATCTAGACATTGGCTATGACGCGGTCATTTCCAAAGGGATGTCTCCGACGCTCTATATTACTCCATCTGCAGATATTAAAGAGATCAAGGTTGGAATTGACGCCAATGGTAAGCATTATGATTTCGTAAAGACTCGAGAACCTGCAGGTCAGGAATTGTCTTTTACGTGGAAAGCTGATCCGAAGGCAACCATGGTGAATGCAGAGATCTATGCCGTGTTTGCAGATGGGTATGTTGCTGAAGCCGTGATGCCGATGGAGTTTTCCTACGGGGCTGGTCTCACGGTAGACTACAGTTCAGTCAAGGCGGATCGCAAATCAGAAGAAATTTCCGTACGGGTCTCTCAGCATGTAGCAACAGCAGAAATCATCGCTTATGGTGCTGAGAAGAAGGTGCTTGATCAGCAAATTGTCACCATCGACGCAGGCCCTGGAGAGATATCCTTGCCATGGCTGGGTGGTGTTCGAGATACTGTGTTGATTGATGTGACACTCCGAAATCCAGATTCATTCGCAGGGTTTACATATTCTCCTTGGTACTTGGATATTCCACATCAAGATGTTCTCTTTGATAGCAATGCCTATGTGATCGGTGAAAGTGAAGAATGGAAACTCGAGTCCACATTGGAAGATCTGCAGGAGGTGCTGCGCAAATATGGGTCCGTAGTGCCTGTAAAACTGTATATTGCAGGGTGTACAGATACAGTAGGGGATGGTGCACACAACAAGAAGTTGTCCATTCAGCGCGCGAAGGCGATTTCAGATTGGCTCCGTGGGCATGGATATGATGCTCCGATTTACTATTATGGTTTTGGAGAGTCTCTATTGGCTGTCAAAAC
>CALDQI010000270.1:0-2708 GCA_937911635.1 uncultured Pseudomonadota bacterium
GGAAGTTTCAACATTCCAAACCAAACATGAGTCAACTTTGGAGATGCCAACTCTTCTTCTACCACACCCCGTCTTGCACGCCAATCACTCCAGGCTCTAAACACCTGCTGAAAATGCAACTGCTGGCGTAAATCTGTGACGTATACGATCTCATCTGGTTCCCAGGTTTTCAAACGATGCTCACAAGTTGCTAAATCGGTTGTTCCATACAGATACGCACCATCTTGTTTCTGAATGACCAGAGCTGTCTCAGACAGCATCTTCGGCTTCAATCCCTTTGCAAAAGGAATGATGACCGCTCCATCAGAATCTTTGGCAATCTCGTACTCGAGTAGAGATTCTACGACCCCTGGCAATTCATCATTGTAAAAGCTCTCCCCAAGTACCTCATCAAACTGAATGCCCAACCTTTGATACACAGAATCAAACTCTTTTAGAGACACCTCAATAAAATGCTTCCACAATGTCAGATTTTCTTCATCGCCCTGTTGGAGTTTCACGGTCTCTCGCTTCGCCATCTCCAGTCTTTCTGGAGTCTCCAACTGTCCAAAACGTACATAGAGCCTTTCC
The DNA here is from genome assembly GCA_937911635.1 of uncultured Pseudomonadota bacterium. Lineage (GTDB taxonomy): Bacteria > Myxococcota_A > UBA796 > UBA796 > UBA796 > CAJWHX01. The sequence continues at coordinate 571 of CALDQI010000270.1, forward strand.
AATTCACCTATCGGATCCGCTTCAAAATCTGATGGATTCATATCCTCACGCCATGAGACCATCAATTTTCCAAACTGGGTACCCCAATCACCAATGTGGTTGTCCGCGATCACTTTATATCCGGCGGCTCTATACATCTGATCGATCGTGTGACCAATAATGGTCGATCTCATATGACCGATGTGCATACGCTTGGCGACATTTGGAGAGGAGAAGTCAATCACCATCGTCTTGTTCTTCACTTGAGGAATCCCTCTATGGACATCATTGGTTAAATCTTTAACCTTCCCAACAAGCCAATCGTTTGACAGTCGAAAGTTTAAGAAACCAGGTCCAGCGACACTCACCTCTGAAAAGACACCCTCGCCTTCAAAAGTCTTCTTTACTGTTTCCGCAACTTGTCTGGGATTGGTTCGCTGAATCTTTCCGATTTGAAAAGCGTGATTCGATTGAAAATCTCCAAACTTGGGGTTCTTACAAATTTGTACTTCCTCCACCTTTTTCAAGACGCTCAATATTCCTAGAGACTCTAAATTCGCTACAACCATATCGGTCAGTTCTGCAGTGATTGTTTTCATCTTCCTCTCCTTAAATTCTATACTGCCACATCAGTGTGCAGTTCAGTGCCGAGTATGCGACTTATAGATGCCTTAGAAACGATGTCAATCTAACCAATCGGGTGGAATTTACAAGACAGTTGCCAATCTGGACAACAAACAATGTTTGGATATGGACTGAAATCCAACTTTGTATTCAATATTTATAAGAGACACAATCAGTTTCAAAGACTTGCCACATATTGTGGTATTCGTTAACTTCCTCTAGAAATATCATTTGTTTCTGGACCCTTCTTTATAAAAGGAGTTTTTGCTATGTCCGTTGATTTAAACGTGCCAATCACAAAAGAAGAGTTGCTTGAACTCTACAAAGAGATGCGACTCATTCGCAAAGTGGAGCAACTAACAGCCAAAGCCTACACGCTGAAAAAGATCTTGGGATTTTGTCACTTGTACATTGGACAGGAATCTGTTGCTGTCGGTGCTGCCGCCAGTACAAAAGATGACTACTGGATCTCTGCATACCGCGAACACGGACACGCCTTAGCCAAAGGAATGGATGCAAACTCCGTCATGGCTGAAATGTTCGGAAAAGAAACTGGTTGTGTGAAGGGATTGGGTGGTTCGATGCACCTCTTCGACTCTGACTGTAAGTTCATGGGAGGATGGGGTATCGTCGGTGGTCACGTCCCTCTTGCAAATGGTGTCGGGTGGGCCATCAAACATCGCAAAGAAGAACGTGTCTGCGTTTGCTACTTTGGCGACGGTGCGATGCATCAAGGAGCATTTTTCGAGGCTCTCTGTCTCGCACAGCTTTACAAACTTCCATGCATCTTTATCTGTGAAAACAATTTCTACGCAATGGGAACCAGTCTTGATCGTCAGTCGGCAATCACAGACCTACACAAGCGTGCAGACGGTGTTGGGATGAAAAATGAACAGTTTGAAGGCTTTGACGTTGAAGTTGTTCGTCAAAAAATTGCTGAGGCGCGTGAATACGCTGTTGCAGGAAACGGACCGGTACTTCTAGAAGTCATCACGTATCGTCATCGTGGTCACTCAATGTCTGACCCAGCAAAATATCGGCCTGATGGAGAATTGGAAGAAAAGAAAAAATCGGATCCATTGGCGATCACAGAAGCGCGTCTGACTGAAGATTTCGGAATGACTGCTGCTGAACTTAAGGCTGTCCAAAAAGAGGTGGACAAGGTTGCAAACGATTCCTACACATTTGCTGAGCAGTCTCCGGACCCCGATCCAAAAACCATCTACGACTTTGTTTACGCCGATTGATATCCAATAGGAGACCCCCATGGCTGTTTTAGAAATCCGTGAAGCACTTCGCCGTGCAATGACTGAAGAAATGGAAAGGGACGACAGCATCTTCCTGATGGGAGAAGAAGTTGCCCAGTACAACGGTGCATACAAAGTATCCAAAGGCATGCTTGAGAAATTCGGTGAAGATCGAATCATCGACACACCAATCTCAGAAGGAGGCTTCGCTGGTCTTGGAATTGGTGCTGCAATGGTTGGAATGCGGCCCATCATTGAGTTTATGACCTGGAACTTCTCGCTCGTGGC
>CALDQI010000271.1:0-14789 GCA_937911635.1 uncultured Pseudomonadota bacterium
GTTGAAGATGCGACCGTGCCCGCAGGCGGATATCTTCTTGTGCTGACCAAAGTGGCATTGGAAGATGGCAGTGAAATCGGATTTGGACTCAAAAAAGATGGGTCAGAGACCCTGTTTGTTACCATGTTCACCGATGGTTGGAGTATAGAGGTTCCTGAATCTCTAGGTGAGGACCTCAGTTATGCCCGTACACCAAATGGAGCCTTCGAGTGGGAAAATGGTGTCACTGCAACACCGGGTGCCGAAAACTAAGGATCTTCCTATTGTGAACGATTCGACTCGCCTAGGGCAGAGGAGAGCACCACATCCAAATGCTGCTGGAGACCACCCTCGTAGATAGTGGTTTCCAGTGGCTTCTCCATTTTTTCAACCCGTTGAATGCCTCGTCCACAAGGCTCAATGCTGTTGTATTCCATCATCCGGCCATCTTTATAGTTGCTGATGATATCCCCAAAGTCGCTGGGTTGTGGGTCCCAGTCTCGCCTCCAGTTTGCGGTTGGAGAGATCGGCGATTCGATGCTTCCGAGCACCAAGTTGCTTAAGATTGCAATGGGCAGAATCCAAATCATTCCAAATCGGAGTGGGATTTGAATCCATTTGTACCACGATTCGGTGATGCGATGGATGAGGTGATCGGAGAGAGAGACTCCCTTTTCCCACAAGACTGCCCACAGGATGATGATGCCGGGGAGGGTTTGAATGTAGAAGCGAATGTGTTCTTCAAGCATCGTCAATGCACCGTGAAAGGTCATGACAAAGGGACTTACAGAAATGAGAATGGCAAACAGCGTCCAGGGCTTTTTGGCAAACCACAGTACTGTCACCACCAGTCCTAAAATGGCCCACTCCCAGTAAAATTTAGCGATGGCTCTACCCAGCTCTAAGCCGGCATCACGTTCTGATGGTGGAACAACAAGCTTCGTTTGCTCCCACAGGAATTGAATGGTGTGCGGTAGATCAGAGAGTGGTGCCATGCCCCATGTGAAATTGGAGTTGTACTCATAGGGCGGAGGATAGATTTTCAGCCAGTGATACAGTGATGGACGAATATCCACTTGAGGTTCAATGCCTATGGCGTCAAACACATAAAAACTGGGTGACCATTGATGACTGATGTAGAGTGGAATCGAGAGTGCAATCAATCGACTCATTTTACTCAGTGGAGAACCTCTAAATACAATGACGAATAGGAGCCCGCACAGCCACGGCAGCGCCCATACGATCCCGCGAGTATCTGCCAGTAAGGTCATACCGATCCCTGTTCCCGCGATGAACATGGGCAGGGATCGATTGCTTTTGATGCCCCACATGGTTCCTGTGGCGCCAGCCACAAAACAGAGGCTCATCGCTGGATAAGAAGAGAGGACTCGAGAAATGAAAGTGAGAGGCGCGGCGACACATGCAAGAAGGAGTACAGAGATGCCCATTCGCCGTCCACCAATTAGGGTTCCCCACCAGTAGAGTAGAGCTCCAATTCCAACCTGACCCCATACAGCACCGAGCGCCAATCCATCGAAAACACCTTGTGTCTTAGCAAAGTGTCGAGGTAGCATCATTGCAAAGGCTGAACGTTTGTTGGATGCTCCAATACCCAGTAAATTTTTTGTGCTGACCCCGTTGCAGTATTCAATCAAGTCTGCATAGAAAATTCCATTTACATCGGTGTGAAAGTGAGCGAACCAATCACAGCACAATAGGGTCCAACCAAATCCAAGTAGCAATCCAAGCGGAAGATCAAACCATCGGAGTCTTGTAGAAGGTTTGACACTCATGGAGAGTTACTCCATGTAGCCAAGTACCTTTAACTCTTCGGATACTTCATCATCAAAGGCATCCAGTTCCAAATCCTCGTCTGAAGGAATCGGCGTCATGGTATAGCTGAGCGTCATCGTTTGTTGCTCGAGTTTTCCACGCATGAGTTTGGTTTCTCGACCATCATATTCTGGATATTCGATGTGTAAGGGGTTGAGGTCACGCTCTTTGCCATCGACGAGCATACTGACTTGAAGCTCTTCGAGGGCTGCCATGACATCGATATTTGTGACGAAGAATGCTTCTCGAGAGCCTCGATTTTTAGCTTCCCATGTAAACACGGCTGTATCTTCTGTATAGTCTACTGTCATAGGCACACGGGCTGTAGGATCCGATCCCCTCCATGCTCGTTTGAGTCCACTGGGGATCCGAATGACTGCAGAGACTTCTTTTTTGGCGGTTCTAGGCTGAGAGAGTTCCAATCGAAAGCCCAACTCTACAGGTCTATCCAGAGCTTCAGAAAGGGCTGTGCGTCCCTGTGTAGCCTTTTCATTCTCTAGAGAGTGATTCTCTTCTGGATCAACGGAGAGGTCAAACATGGTCTCCTCTCCTCCCAAGGAAGCATATTTAAGGTCGTTGTGCAATGAACCCCATCCATCGTCTCCATACAGCATTCGTCCGAAGGCTTGAGGTCTATCCGTCAACTCGTTTGCCGAGTATTCTTGCAAAGCCCATCCTTGAGTGTCTTCAATGTTCATCTCCAGAGCCTTTGCTGTAGTTGGAACCAAATCGAGTAGAGAGACTGGTTCATCGTGCATTCCTGTTTCGATACCGGGCATCTTCAAGATGTAGGGAACATTTAAGAGTTCATCATACAAGGTGTGTCCGTGCTCAAAATCTCCATGATCCCAAAACTCCTCTCCATGATCACTGAAAATGGCAATGATGCTGTCCTCTGGTAAACCCTCTAGGAAGGGAGTGAGTACATCATCGATGTATTTAAGATTGTTGTCGTATCGATCAATGATGTATTGCTTGCCCGCTTTCCCGAGTTTTCGTTCGTTGCGTAGAATCTCTGATCGTCCAAAAGAATCGCTTTTGAACACCTCAGGTCTATCTCCGGCAAACGTTCGTTTGTAATTGGCAGGTTCTGTATACGGAAGGTGCATGTCCATAAAGTGAAGCATCAAAAATACATCTCGATCATCGTATTTTTCGAGTACATCTTCTGCTCGTTCTATTTGAACTTCAGCGAGTGGCCAGTTGATGCACCGATGACTGGTCCAGTCCTTTTGCAATTCGAAATTGCTCGAGAGGTAAATATTGCCAACCAAGAAGGAGGTATACCAACCTTCTGCCGCCAATTGGCTCTGGAATGTCGGTACAGCACCCCACTTTTCTGGAACAGATCCAGTGACCATGGTACGAGCAGAAGGGAGCGTCCATGGTGCGATCGAACGACCTTGAGAGTAAATGCCAGCATTGTCCATTGCCCAAGCATCGAGGAGCGGTGTGGTGTCTCGTTCATAGCCGTACATTGAGAGATGATCCTGTCTTAAGGTGTCAATGAACACCCAGACCACACGTTGTGGCTTGGCTTTGGGTTGGTAGACAATTGGATCGGCGATGAATAGGTAATCGAATGCACTGTCTCCTTCGGATTGACTGATCAACTCGAGGGTGATGGTTTGTCCAGCGTATTCAGCCAGTGAGACATCGATCGTTTGGTACTCGCTCTCGAGAGCATCCATTTCAAAGATTTGATTTCGACTCCCATCTGGTAGCGCAACCCAAATATCTAGGGAGGCACCGTCAGAATGTAGTGCGGGGTCAGCAGCCTCTGGTGGAATCAAAACCAATTCACCATGAAACTTCCCATTGTCTGGAACATCAATGGTGTAGCTGATGGAACTGGGTGCCGGTAAATACAATCCGTGACGCGTATCATCATCGATTTGTTGCTGTCTGAGGACATAGGCTTTGGGATCTTTCGTGTCTGTGTCTGCCAAGACCCGTTCGCGCTGTTGTGCCTTGGGATAGTGAACAGCATATTCCCATGGCTCTGGTGCACCGACTGTGGGACTTCTGTGTACTCTCAATGAGTGACTACTCATGTTCCAAGTGTCTGAACTCTTCGGAATGCGTTTGTTGAATTTCATTCCTGAAGACGTATCCCAGTCCGAATTTTCGGCGTCTCGATGAAGCAACTTCATCCCTGCGGGTGCCGAGTAAAAGAATAACGATCGTGAACGAATGGGCAATTCAGTTTCCCAAATGCGAATCCCATTTTGAATGCCCACGAGCTTCCACCCACTGGTAATAGGGATGACATTTGCTTCTTTATACGTACTGTCCCGAAGGTTCACAGAAGCAATCTGCTCGATTGAGCGATCGAGGGGAATCGATACAGACTTTGATGTAGTACTTTGCGCAGACAATGGCTCAGTGCCAGTCAATGAAGGCGCACAGCCCCATAGTAGCAAACCGGTTGGCAGCATCAGCATGGTGAACATCAGTCTATTTGTATAGTGAGGATCAGTCTTGACGTCTTCGAGCCAAACCAAGTCCGAGAATGGCAAAACTAGACAGTACAAGACCACCCATTCCATTCCCTGTGCTTGAGCATCCAGTGTTCGCATCAAAGGCTTCTACAGAGATGTTCATTTCGGTAGAGTTTTCACCACCTGGACCGCCGAGCGTCAATACAACACGGTAATCCCCAGCACCTTCCTCGGTGAAGTCAATTTTTGGTGACCATGCATTGACAGAGCGAATCAATGAATCCCCTTGGTACACATCCCATTGGATTTCGTCAATGCATCCATATACAGTGGTGTCGGCTTGGTTGATCAATCGGACAACCAGACCGTCGACTGGTTCGTAGGTGAAAAGTTCTGCAAACCCTTCTGCTGTGGTGGGTACTTCGCACACCACAACCATTGCTCGTTCACGTTCAGTGTATGACCATTCGTTGCACTCATCACTTTCACCAGCGATCGTTACATTGATCGTGTACTGGCCCTTTTCAGTATATGTATGACAGGTTTCCATCAAACTTTCGCTGCTGGAGTCGAAGGATTCATTGTTACCGTCTCCATATGACCAATCCACACTGCTGATGGCTGACGTGGAACTTAATTCGAAACAGACTTCCAGTGGAACCCCACCGTAGGTTTCTGTTGTTGCATCAAAAGAAGCATAGGGTCCGTATAGAGCGGTCATTCCTTGAATGTCGTCATCTGTGAATACGTTGGTGGGGTCAAATTCCGCACAGGAGGTTGCTGCCCAAAACATGTTCGCTTGTCGCAAAGCTTGGTCTTCGCACAATCCTGCAGACACTTCGTTTTCCTCACAGGAGTGTCCCATTCCCCACTGGTGACCAATCTCGTGTGTCGCTACCACTTCTAGAGGGGTACCTGAGCAATCTGTTTCAATATCTGTCGTTTTGATCCAGTTGACGTCGCTACTGAATACGATGTCGGAGTCCAGATTGTAACGATAGATTTTACCATCTCGATTGAATGCAATCTGACCGGTTGATTGGGTATAAGTCACACCCAATACTCCACCACCTTGTTCATCATTTGGATCATCATAGTAGAATGTGTTTTGTTGATCTGCAGAGTTGCGGCCGAGTGTATGGTGTCCTTCACGGATTCCTTCAAAAGAAACGCTCAACTGTCCACACGGAGCATCGGTCAACCAGTTGTCGTAGGAATCATTGATGACGTCGTATTGGTATGTGCTTAAAAGATCGGTGGTGCCAGGATCAATCGATTCTGAAACATAGTCAGAGATGTACCATTCTAGCGGTACATTGTCGCGGCTCCAGATGTTTCCAGTGTGTTTCCAAGCCCACGCTGTTGAACTGAACATCAATAATGAAATCATGTTTGTACTCCTAAATTGTCAAAGCCAAATTTACCCAAGCCGAAAAGGCTTAACATTTGTGGGATTAGGGTTGTTTTTTGTTGATTTTTTCTAACTTTTCTAGGGGGACGCCTGGAATTGGTTGTCCATCCCAACCATTGTCGACAGCTTCATCAATCGTTTGCTCAAACTCTTCCGTAGAGACACGATTTTTCTTCGGAGGTAAAGGGATGAAACGGTGATCGAAGTCGCGTCTTGGATCGACAGAGAATCGAACAGCGAGTTCTTGGCGAGAATATGGGTCGAAAATCACGTTGTATTTACCTTGATACATTCCGGCAGTAACGGATCGACCTGAAGACAACTCTTCCACGAAGAAGTATCCTTCTTCCCCAATGCTGAAACGAGCCACACTTTCAACAAGGGTATCTGTAGTTCCCCAAGTCCCACCAGGCTGTTCAACAACCAAAATGTCGGTGCCCATGTTTCCTTTAAAGACCTTTTCAACTTCAACCTGGGCGTAGGTCCAGACCGTGTGCGTTTTCGCATCTGGTTCTGTCCAGACGTTGGTGACTTTACCCCGTACAACCGTACTAGATAGATCAACCATTTGATCGATACTTAAGGGAACCATGGTTGTGGCTTCTGCATTCGTAGCCATCCACAAAATAAACATATTCATGTCACATCCTCATTTGAAACAAACACCAACATATGCCATGACAGATATATTGGAGACTCGATTACTTAACAGTGTATCACAGTCTATGGTTTGATCCACCATATTTGTCTATTCTGGAGACTATTCTACGTAGAATCGCAGAAGCATTCCCTTTTTATTTTCAGACTTTTTCAGCATTTTGTTATTCTAAATAAGAATTGGATTTGTTCAAGCAAAGGATTTTGTAAGAACCAAAATAAACACGATAGTTTGAGCGAGTAACATTGAGTGTAAAATGAAAGGACTGAGAGTTTGGATCCAGCTGTTGACAATGATGCTCACGTTTGCTTTTGTACAACGTGCGCAGGCTCAACCTGTGTATATCAATGATTATTTGTTGCAGGGTGAAGCGATTGGAACCGTGATTGATATAGATCCAACTATACGAGTTCGATCAGAGAAAACAATCGTAGATGTTCGAGGATGGGTTCCAAGTTTGACCGCTCCAGTCTTGAGAGCGAAGACAATCTATGAACTTGATACATCAGATGAACAGCGTTTCTCCCTATTTTCGATCAGTGCTTCCAAGGAACCCAAGATCGTATTCAATGGTAATAGGGTGATCCCTTCCGTCGCCCAATATCCCTTAAGCCAAATATTCTATGACAGCAGTTTTAAATCGGCCGATACAACAGACAATCCTCTCGGCGTTCTACTTAGTCAAGATCAACTGATGGGGTATACCCTTTCCAATAAGCTGTTGACGGTTGGCTTGAACACTCTAGAGTTTGATCAAGGGTTCGATGTACACGTTGACTCTCAGTATTTTGTCCGACATTACAGCTTGTTTTTGCTCAATCCACAGTGGCAAGGTCAACAGACGGGATTGATGAGGGCATGGGAAGTCACTGCGGAGATTTTGATTCCACCATCTTGGACTGTTCGAAGCAATGTATTGTTTGAGCGGAACAAGGATGTCGTCTCGTTCCAACTCGACCCATCACAAGCGATTTTGCAAGCAGAACTCATTCCGCCCCACAATCAACGATTGTACAAACTGGTAAAGAGTTCTTTGTGGTTGTTGCTGATGGTGATGGGTGTTGTGACGGCTTTCATAGCTTATGCAGCGGGTATATTTGTTGAGCGGACTAGAATTCCTCCTAGAGTAATGATGTTGATCGTTGTCGTAGTATGCATGACGATGGATTGGGTGCTCTCTAAACAGCTGACCAATTATCTCGAAACAGAAGCCCTGTTGCATCATCTGTCTTTACGGACTGTGCATCAGATTCAGTACAATCACTGGGTGCATCAGTTCTATGGAGCCATATTGACAGCGTTGATAGCCTGCTTGGTGTTCTTACGTTCCTTGGGGATTGACTTCTTCCACGAGTACGAAGTGGAGGTCGACGTAGAGCCTGTAGAGGAGCAATCTGAGCCAGATACTCCAGAAGTCGCCTTAGAAGAGGAGATCGCTCCACCTCAGTTCACATTGTTGAGTTCATCGCCAGTTGGAGAAGAGGATGAAAACGAGGATAATGCGGCTCCAGAAGCTGGAGCGTCAGAGAATCATCAGCCTTAGGATGCAAATACATAGACTTCAATATTTAAGAGCGATGGTTCAATAGATGCTCGAGATGCCATGGCTCAACCCACCATTGGTCTGAGACTTGTTGGTCATGTTTCGGTAAGAACATAGTGTGGGAGAACTTCACACCGTTGTAGAGGTATACGATGGAGTATTCTTTTTTAGTAGCATCAATGGTTCCTGTAAACCGAAGGGCACCCATATTGTTTTGTTGATTCAACGTGTGTTCAAAATATTCAATGAGACCATTTGTTTTCTGACAGGTTTGTATTTGCCACCGACCATTGTTGAGAACCCATGCTTTTGGTGGGTCTCCATCATCAATCACTTGAAGGAGCCAAGTTCTATGAGGTTTAAAGAGTGTTGGTAGACATTGATTGAGGTGCATAATTTCTCTATAATTTCTCTATAATTTATCTATGAATTAACGGGATTGTATCCTTCTGTAGGTGTTGGGGTATCGACAGTGTATGTAAAATGCTTTACACAATATCTATGCGTGGTATTCAGTCGCCATGGTTGTTGATACTTTCTCAGGCACTGGTCGTCACTGGTGTTGGGTGGATCCAATGGACCGTGTTGGGCTCTGTAACGTTGACACTGCCATTGCTTGGATTGGTCTTCACGTTGTACAGTCATCAACTTTGGCTGTATAAAAAGGGTGCGTTACCCAAAATGCCGATGGATATTCGAACGTATTGGGGGATTGCACTGGGATGGTCCGCAATACTAATCATGCTCTTTGTGATGACACAGTCTTCAGAGGAAGTGGTTCGAGTTGGGAAAGTGCTTCCGATATTGTGGATTGGAATCGGATTGATGGATTGGGTGCTTCTAGTCTGTACTCAGCAGCTGATAGGCCAGCAGTGGGATGAGGAAAATGAAACGTGATTAAGACTCTTCTGATTCATTGTCTAGGGCTGTTTCAGGGGAGTTTCCATCAAAGATCGTTTGGACCAACGGAGTGTGAAATTCAAGGAGTGAGTACAAGGCATTTTGAATGAGCAGAGAGACTTCGTCTTTGGGCAGTGTTCGTCCGTGAAAGAAGGTCCCTGAACGTACTCGTACTTGCCCATCATCCCAGTTGAGTTCCCAATTTCCTACAGCCATTTCTTGATTGAAGCGCATCAACAGTTCACTTGTGGTGGTTCGTAGACTCGAAACGATGACCAAAGGATGGTATGCGGTGCACATCCATTGTCCAGGATCCTCTTGAATCCCGATGGCCAGTCGAATTCTGCCGATTTCAGTTTCACCAATGGCCGCTATTAACCATTCGTGTTCTTGATCGTCTATGAGTTCAAATTCAAACCCCAGCTCCTCAATAATTTCGATGGAGTGTCTCGCTGTCTGTAAAAAAGCGAATTGCTTGTCTATTTCTAGGGCCTCTTTTTCGTCCATAAAATCGTCCAAAGGTTGAGTGTACTCATCAATGTAATATTTTGGATGAGAATGGTGTAGATAAGGGTTTCGAAATTGTAATAAATCGTGTTATATGGTCATTTAATTTCTATGGATGACTGTGAAGGCATCCCAAATCTATTGTGGAGACCGTATGTGGACTTTTTTGACCCTGTTGATGGCTTGTAGACCATCGATTCAATTGAAGATAACCCATCCTGCAGATGTGACGATTGATCCAAGTGTGACGAAGATCGCCGTCGTTGATCGCGTTACAAATGACTTTACCAAAGGGGCAGTGCAAGGGTTTTTAGAGCAATCTCAAGAGGTGGATCTGGTGCGGTTTCAAGTCGTATCCGCTCAGCAGATTTACAATGATCTCGCCGTTCCCGTCAATGGACCGATTCCAAATGATGCGATGAGTACCTTGTGTCAGAAGGCTGGTGTTAAAGGTGCGTTGGTTCTTCATCGATTTACCAACAACGATGATTTGGATGTAGACAGAAGAACAGAGACTCGAACCATCGATGGTAAACAGCAAACCATCGATGTGTATACAGCAACTTACCGTGCCGATTTACAAGCAGACTGGCGATTCCGCGGTTGCAATGGTCAGACATATGACTCTTTCATGTCTCAGAATGGCGCGACCTGGTCTGGTGAGGGTGACACACCAGGGGATGCGAAATCCAACGTTGGTGATACAGACAAGCTTGCATTGGAACTGTCAGATGAATTGGGCAATGCGTATTTCCGACGAGTGTCTCCATCTGAGACCTTTGAGTCTCGAAAGATGTACAGAGGTCCATTTGGTAAGAAGGGGAAGCGTTTTCGCAATGCTGTCGATTTGACCAAAGACTATCGATACATCAAGGCAAAAGACGTGTATCAAAACAACATGGATGGTTTTTCCAACAAGGTTCAAGGTAAGGCACTTTACAACATGGCGATTTTACATGAGGCACTTGGCGAATATGATCGCATGTTGAAAAAGGCTGAACGTGCGGATGGCATTCTGCAATCTCGAAAATCAGAACGTTATCTAGACTATGCCAAAGAGCGTAGACAAGATGAACGAAAGTTGAAAGAACAAATGAAGAAGGCCGAAGAGGTCAATCCTCAAGACAATCAATAATTGGGCTCGTAGAAGATTTTGGAGTGCAGATGCTGTGGCTAACCATGTGGGGGTGTGGCGGTGTTACACTCCAAATATCACCTACAGAACCAACAACAACGGATGTTGTTCAAGTCTCTGTAACCGATCGTGAGGGCGAATTTGTTGTCATCACAGATGTAGACTGGTACCAAGATGGGGTTTTGACTGTCGAGGCCAGAGAGTTGAGTCCCAATTGGACAAGTCGTGGTCAGGTTTGGAATGCAGAGGTGGTCTTGGAAAATGGGGCTGTTTTGATGTCGGACTCTGTTCCAATCGTCAATTCAGTACCTGAAGTCACGATCACAGTTATCCCAGAGCAACCGACTGCGGGCTATCCAGTCACCTGTGATGTAGAGGCGGTGGATGCGGATGAAGATCCTGTGTCTCAGTTGGTCTATTGGGAAAGTGCTGATGGAACACGGGTTGACAATGCGAGCTTGACACCTGATGAATCGACGCTGGGGATGTGGACGTGTCATGTAGAGTCTGACGATACCATTGAAATTGTCAAAGATTCCGTGATGATAGAAATCGTCGAACTTCCAGACTTACCAAACGAATCGGCATACCTGTCCGATAATTCGTTTGAACGAGGAGATGGTTGGAGTTTTGATGGGTGTGCGAGGATCCAAGAACGACAGGGTATGATTCCACAAGATGGCGAATGGATGATCTTTGGTCAGCAGGATGAGTGCTTATTAACCCAACGTGTGGACCTGCTATCTACAGGCTATTCAAGTCAGCATATCGATGCTTCTAGGCTTCGAGTGCATGTTGGGGGGTATTTGGCGAACAGTGGTGAAGATGATGACTATGACGATCAGGTTCGTTTGCGAGTGATTTTTCTGGATAACGACGATGCGGAGTTGGGGATGCTCGATTCGCTATTTGCCGGGGTGGATTATTGGATCTATCGAGATGCACAGCGAATGATACCCATAGGTACACGTCACCTCAAAGTACAGGTGTGGGCGGATTGGAGAGCCGATCAGTGGAACGACTCCTTTGCCGACAATCTCTCTCTTAGGATTGAACAGGCTGCCCCTGCAGAGCCTCTATTGATGAAAGAGCCGATGCTACAAGATTATCGTCAAGACGCGATGAAGATCATTTGGGAAACCGATGGCGTAGATCACGACCCCGTCATCTTGTGGGGAGACAATCTTGAGAATCAAGTTACAAACATACGTTCGACTTGGATCAATGAGGAGCACATCGTCCACGTAGGGGTAATTGAAGGCTTAGAGCCGGGGCAAGAAGTACAGTATCAAGTTCCCGTTCAAGACTTTGAGCCGTTTACATTTCGAACTGGTCCTGCGGAAGGGGAAGACTTTTCGATGGTGTGGTTGGGGGACAATCAAGAGGCCTACGATCGATTTTCGCAGCACATCAGTAACTTTGCGCCCAAAGAACCCGATATGCTGTTTGTTGTTGGGGATTTGCTTCAATGGGGGTCTCGATTTTGGGAGTGGGACTCTATGTGGTGGGAACCGTTGCAGACAGAAAATTTTGCTCAGACCACCCCTATCTTAGCAGCCCGCGGCAACCACGATATGGATCACGCTTATTCCTATGCGTATGTTGATTTACCAGGGGATGGGTCTTCGTACTCCTTTATGTATGGAGACGTTTGGATACTGGTGCTCAACAGTCATGCCGACCTTTTTCCAACCAACAATCCAGACTTTCCCAGTCAATATGAGTACATCGCAGAAGAATTGCAATCCGACGCAGCTCAAAATGCGGCATTTAGACTGGTGACGTTTCATCAAGCACCGTACTCGAATTCATCGACGTCTTCGACACCGGATCAGATTTATGGGAATGCGGGGATCCGTGATTTCTGGGTGCCACTCTTTGAACGGTTTGATGTAGACTCAGTGATATCGGGACATTACCACTCGTACCAGCGTGGCGAACTGAATGGAATCCAGTATCTCATTACCGGTGGTGGAGGGTCAACATTGCTTATCCAACAGTTTGACATCTGGGACTGGCTTGCACTCAACTTGACCTATCAGTATACGCTGATGATTCGAGAAGGGGATGAACTTCGGTGGGAGACCTATGACTTGAACGAGAATCTGATTGATACATGGACCATTACTCGATAAAGCCGATCTTAAGGCTTCCAATCTTTTAATACTCTGAGGAAGTTCATACCCAGCACACTACGAATCCGAGTTTCGTTCCACCCCCGTTGCAGCATGTGTTCAACGAGTACTGGGAACTGATTGACGGTTTTGAGATCTGTTGGTGCTGAGATGGCTCCATCAAAATCCGTTCCAATCGCCGCAATGTCTTCCCCACCGATATTGATCAGGTGTTCGAGGTGATCCACAATGATCGAAGCATCTTTTTTACCGGAGTGTTTTAGGAAGTTTGTGGCGAAGATCACGCCAACGACCCCACCCGATTTGGCGATGGCTCGGATTTGATCATCATCTAGATTTCTCCAGTGTGGCGTGACGCCTTGTACCCCAGTATGGGTGACCAAAATGGGTAGGTTGGGATCGTGTACATCTACAGCATCCCAAAATCCTTCGGGTCGGATATGGGCAAGATCCACAAAAATACGGGCTGAATTCATCGATTCCACCAATTCTTTACCCGCTTGTGTAAGTCCTTTATTGCTGTGAATGATGTGGGCTGGGGAAGACGTGTTGCCATAGACCGATGGAGTCAGGTGCACCAGAGTCATACGAGAAACCCCATGGTTCTCAGGTAGAGAGGCAACGCCATCTGGAGCTCCAGAAATGGCATTGGCACCTTGTACAGCAGGGAACACGGCGTGCTTATTGTGTTCCCGTGCATACAGATAGTCAGTGTGACTACGACAGAGCCACACGTCGTCTTGTTCATCACAGAATTGTTCGAGCGCAAAGAGATTGTCTAGAAAGCTTTGCCACCGTGCATTGCTCAGCTTTATTGGATTGGTGGTGATTGACCACATGGCGCCAGTATAACCGGCTTCCTTCATTCGTGGGAGGTCACTGTGTCCAAAGAAATGTCTCCCAAACCAAGCACTCCTGTGTTTGGCATCTGGATTGTACCCAAAGAGTCTCTTTGGTATCCAGATATCTAGATGGAGATCTATGATGTCTGAATGATGGCATATATCAAGGGCGGCTTGAGAAATTTGCATGACACAACGAATGAAAAGGTGGAAGTCGTTAAAGGAACTGCATACCGGTAAATATCAGATATCCAGATAAGAGTATGGCGGACTGCCAGCGAGAGATTCTTCCACTAAGCATACAGACCCATAGACCAAAAATGAAGGCAATCATGATCGGAAATTGCTGGATGGCAAATTCGGGTTGAACTTCAACGGGAACCAAAAATGCTACGGAACCCAAAATGATTGCGAGATTGGCTGAGTTGGATCCGATGACTCCGCCCAGGAACATCGCATGCTTACCTCGCTTTGCTGCAGCCATGGAGGTGGCAAGTTCGGGAACGCTCGTTCCAAACGCTACCATGGTCAGTCCAACGACACTTTCTGAGACACCCATTGCGATTGCGATTTCAGAGGCCCCTTTGACTAGGAAATCAGATCCGATTAGCAATCCGACGAGTCCTCCTATGGTCATGGCATATAGCTTCCAGCCAGCAATGAGTGCCATGGATTGATCCTCTTCATCGTCGCCATCAATGTCATCGCCAGTACCATCACTTTTTGAAAGGGCTTGGATGGATCGGAACATCACAAATATAAACAGGATGAAGATGGTGGCCCCTTCAATCTTTCCGATCAGGTTGTCCTGCAGTGAGAAGTACCAAGTTGCAATCGATAAAGAATATCGATTCTTGTCTTATGGCGATGCCATGATTCTGAAAAAACATGAAATTTAAAATCTCTGCTACAGAAGGTTTCGCCCGCAGGGGTGAGCTAGAATTTGATAGAGGCTCTATTCAGACTCCAGCATTTATGCCTGTGGGTACGAATGGGACTGTAAAAGCTTTAGAAGTAGATAATATTATTGAAACAGGCGCTGAAATTATTTTAGGAAACACCTATCACTTAATGCTTCGTCCGGGAGATGAGCTCATCAAGAAACTCGGAGGATTGCATAAATTTTCAAATTGGAGCAAACCTATCCTTACTGACTCTGGAGGATTCCAAGTGTGGAGTCTAGGAGATCTCGCAAAAATTACCGAGGAGGGCATTAGCTTTCAGTCGCCCTATGATGGCACCAAACATTTTATGAGCCCAGAAGACTCGATGCGTATCCAGCAGAATCTTGGATCTGACATTGTTATGGTGCTTGATGAATGCACTCCTTATCCGTCATCGCATCAAGAAGCCAGAAAATCCATGGAGCTCTCTATGAGATGGGCCCAAAGATCCATGAATGCTC
>CALDQI010000272.1:0-5472 GCA_937911635.1 uncultured Pseudomonadota bacterium
ATACAGACAGAGATATCAGTCAGCAGATTTCCGAGGACGTAACGAAGACACTACGGAAAATGTATGAAGGGGACAAGCAGTATATACTGACCGTTACAAAAGGCGATATTGAGTGGGGTGGACGAGATCAACTCCCAGATTTCTCAAAGACACAGTTCTTATATAACAAAAATAAATCTTCGGCTATCCAGAAATCTAGTGAGCGTTTTGTTAAAGATTTGGAAGCATTTTGTGATGGCGAACAATTGGTCCAATCGACATCTGAGGCTGGGTTATCACGACTTACCGAGAATGATATTTATATTTTTGTAGGGAATGATTATCAAGACGTCTTAGACTGTTTTAAATAATCTCTCCCAAAAATATGAGAAATGTCCGAAAACGAAGTTGACGATCGTTTATAGTGCATGTGGTGATTTGAAGCGACAGCTTGCGGCCACAGAAAAGAACCTGCTAAAGCGATACCAATGGGGTAATCCAAGTTTTGCTGTACGTAGGTTTGTAAAACCACCAATGGAGTATAACACCATGATTACCTTACCAAAGACCCTTACTCAATCTCATTGTTACATCTCAAATCATCCAGATCATCAAGTCTTGAAGGCGAAACATGGCTGGGACTTTACACTTGGAGAATGGTGTCCTCAGCGTGTAGTGTCGAGAAGTTTCTTCGGTGCGGGAGGTGAAGCGACTGTTCTGGCTTGCGAAGCACATTATGGAATGTTTGTTTGGGCGACTGAGTTTTCCAATGTGCATGCGTTATTCTCTTTCGATGAACCTCGACTGGATATAAATAAAGAAGAGTGGAGCGGTTCTGAAGCTTATTTTCAAGCGCAGAAAAGTTGTGGTGCATCAGATCATGAGGCGGTCAAAAGGCTCATGAAAGATGCTGATCCTATGGGGGCTTTCAGAATAGGGCAACGACATAGCCGACGTTCAGATTGGTTTGATGTCAATGTTGATGTGATGCGGAAGGCTGTGCATGCTAAGTTTACACAAAATAAAGACTTGAAAGAACTATTGTTGTCAACAGGCGAGCATCCACTCGTTCAGGTGAAGCCCGGAGATTGGTTTTGGGGTACTGGACCGGACAACAATGGGAAGAATATGCTTGGTGAATTGCTCATGGAACTTCGAGCAGGTTTCCGTAATGGATCGATTCAGATGAGTGGTGCTCTCTTGTGATAGAGTGATTCATGTCGCGATAATAATGATGTGAATGTATAGGAGAGCCAATGCCTTGGAATAACATTATGGACTATTGGCCACTCCTAATTCTGATACCATTTGTCTATTTACGCCGGAGATTGTTGCCTATAGGAAGGGCGATTCATTTTATAGTGTTAATGACCTTTGGACTCGGATTGACATTATTTATTTATCCGAGTTTAAGTGAACGTCACCAGTTGTATGCAATTGGAGTCCTCCTCATAATCGGTGTTCTTGTTTTATTCCAGCTTCGTTCTGTACAACAGTATCGACAACGTTGGAAGGAGTGGCAGGGCAGATGCGTATGATTTGACAGTTCGCGCACATTATTTTGACTTTCATGTTGGTACGCATAGAACCTTGGTGGGTACCCTTCTAGATTCTACGTTTATTGGATGAGCCGGATTATGATGAGGAAGAGGATGAGGAAATAGACATCACATTGATCGAACTTCGAACGGAGCGTCGACTAGATGTTGACGATCTGTCAGAAGACCTTTGGGAAGTACTCTTAGAAGACGCCAAGCAGCTGTTTGGAGGCGATTGGGTAGATGGAGATCTGACGCGTCAGAGAAAGGGTAACTATATTCGAATAGACAATGTAGACGGGGAGGGTACAATCCGAATATCCCTCAAAGAATCTTATCCAGAGCCCGAAAAGGTAGTCGTGTTGATAGATGACTTGTGGTCCTTGGTCAATGCGTTGTGTGAGCGTGAAGAAGATGTAGAAAACACCAATCTGGAGACTGAGATGGGCAGGAAGAAGGATAAGCAGGGTGAAGCACAGAAGAAAGAATGGGGGCGTCTAATCGAACAGTATACTTTCGATGAAGATAAAGATGCTGTGTTGGCTGTTCTAGACACCATTCACCCCGATATTCATCCTGAAGGTGCTGCAGCGGTTAAGACCCGTATATTAGAACCGATCGCAGATGGCATGGCTTCTGAAGATCCAGAGATGGCTGCATGGTTGTATGAACTGACGGAGGAGAATTTACGAATCGTAGCCAGCAGTGCTTCGGGTCAGGGTGATGGGCTGAGTATGATGGCCGATGTTCAGGCTGTGATAGATAAGCGTGAGCAGTTGGATATCTAAATAATAAGGGAGATGGGAATGATACTGTTGCTGGTTACCATTGGCTGTATGCCACTCCAGTTCGATGTGGAAGGAACCACAGCTGTTATGACTGGAGATTTACGGAGTAATGCGAAACAGCGATTCGAACGTCTATTTGAAGAGTATCCCGATTTGGAGTGGATAGAGTTACTCGACTGTCCAGGGTCTTTGGACGATGATGCGGTAGCCGAGGCAGGACGATTTGTCCGAGAACAAGACGTCAATACCCGTGTGCCTTCAGATGGAGAGATATACTCGGGGGCCGTAGACCTCTTTATCGCTGGTGTAGAGCGTGAGTATCAGGATGGTGGCATAGTGGGAGTGCACTCTTGGAGCGACGGACGAGTGGAAGGGGCTGACTTGCCCGAAGATGCACGTGTACACGATTTGTACTTGGACTATTATGAGGACATGGGAATCACTACCGAATTCTACTGGTTTACTCTACATGCTGCTTCATACGATGGCATACACGAGATGACTAGAGATGAAATGATTCGGTATGGACTGATCGTGGAGTGATCGGAGATACCGTTCATGACTGTACCATTCATCAATCATTGTAGGTTGACGTGTCAATAATAAATTGACATGGCAATTGAACTACTGTAATGTAGTAACTGTACACCTGTACACACTACACAACATAACTCTTACATACATGGAGATACCATGAACAAATGGATGCTTTTGATGCCTCTTGCTTTAATGGCATGTGGCGATAAAACAGATGATACAGCGGGGGATGACCCAGCCGAAACAATCGAACCACAAGAGGGCGCTTGGACGATGAGTGACCTCGTATTCACTACTGATACTTGTGGCTTTGACGAGGGTGGTGACACTGGAGCCGATGAGCCAGAACCAGCCCCCATTAACCTGACCAAGAATGAAGATGGCTCATATGTCATGAGAATTGATGAAGACCTGAGTTTTAATTGCTCACTGAGTGGTGCCGATTTTACGTGCGAGCCGTATGAAATGATAGAGTCTGAACCGGATTCAGATCTGACCTTGACTCAAACCTTTAATATTGGCGCGGTATTCACTTCAAATACCTCCTTGGATGGCACTGTCAGCATGGAAACTACCTGTGAAGGAGCTGATTGTTCGATGTTTGAAGAGGAAGGTATGACCCTGCCTTGTAGTATGGAAGGGACGTTCAGCGCGACTGCTGGTTAAGTGAGGATACTGTAGGTAGATTTGTAGTTGCCAAAAGTTCTTGCCCATTGTCAATGTATTCATACGTGGTTGTAGATTAACGGTGGGAATACTCTATAGCTCGGATGCCTTATGGTATCCGAGCTTTTTCTAATGATGGGGTGGCCACTTGTACGAATAGAGAAGAAGGGGATTGAGTCCTGTAGAACTACAGAATTTTTAGGGCATAGTACATGGTTCACCAAGGCAGTTCACTCCCATTTGTGTGCCAAAAGGTACCAGAATCTTTGGGGCCTTTGTTGCGCATCAAGGTGAACAATCCTCTCGCGGATTCATCGGTATTGATCAACCCATTTCCGTTTGTCATATCGGTACGTACGTATCCAGGGTGAAGAAGGAGAAGCATAAAGTCGTTGCTAGCCCATGCATTCGAAAGATTTTTACCCACCATATTTACAGCCGCTTTTGATATTCGATACCCGAGCATACCGGGACGAGAAGAGTCTCCGATAGACCCCATTCTAGAGGTGACGATACCAATCTTCTGGAGCCGTGTGAGATGAGCCTTCAAGGCGCGAAGGGTATTCAATGGCGCAAGTGTGTTGACGGTGAATTGTTCTAGGATTTCCTCATCATGTGCGGTATCTACGGTGTCGCCACGCAAGATTCCAGCATTGTGGATAACCTCCGTACACTCGGTAGGTAAGGATTGACACAGTTTCTGAATGTCATCTGCTTGAGTCACGTCTATATTTTCAATGATATGTAGCGTGTCATATTGATGGGTTAGCGATGTGAGGTCCGCTGATGGAGTTCGACAAACGCCATATACGGTCCACCCATGAGATAAGTATTCAATGACAAGAGCAAGTCCAATCCCACGATTGCTACCGATGATACAAACAGAATTATTCATGAGGTCTCCAATGGTGTACAAAAGGGTATGTGTAGATGGTTGTATTCATAAAACTTAACATAACTTATTGGCTGAACAAACAATCTATCTGTGGATTAAGACCGTAGTTTCCACTCCGCAAAATACGACACTATACGAGATGTCAGAGACCCTCTATCTTTTACTGAGCGTTTATATAGAGGTTTGAAGTTACCTTTATCTTTGCTAAGGTGAAAGTTGTCGATGGAAGTCAACCCACGTTTAATAGAGCCTTCTATATCGAATACTGAACAATGATGGGGAAGTGCATCTTGAAAAGAAATATAGGCGATGGGTTTGTCGTCATCATGATACAGATATTGAATTGCTACGGATATGATTGGGAGTTCTAAATGAGCCGACAGATCTAGCACTTCGGTGCGAAAATTCAGCTGTGATTTATTTGTTGGATAGGGTCGATGTTGCGGAAAGATCCAAAACTGCGTAGGCTCAGAACACAGCCTGTGGGTTTGTCGAATTTGTGCGTGGGCCAACGTAGGAGTGTCAATGTCTAGGGGGATGGCACCACACCACCGTAGAAATGTTTGCAGTCGGACCTTTTGTTCTGGAATAAAAATAAACGCGTGTTTACCTATCCGTTCACTCAGTTCAAAAAACAAACGGAAATCCCAGTTGGAAACGTGATTGAGTGCGAATATCGCTCCAGTTTCTATGGATATGGTTTGTGCCATATTCATATTTTGTACATAGATTTGTGTAAAATTACGGCGCAGTTTCCATGATGCAATCCAACGCACAACATCTAAAAATATTGGCGAGCGTTCGTCTTTTAATCGAACACTGGGAAGGGTCAGAATGGTTGGCGTCATAGAGTTAACTCATTGTTTACCATGCACTGTGAATATGATGGACAGTCATAAAAATACATTGTTATCATTGTGGTTTGTCATAAAAAGAATATACACTTCTGTTGTAGCCTATATTGGGTGTATAGACGATAAATTGTTAATCTGCAACGCGGGTGAATTGTGGGAGTGATAGCATTAAATGCTCAAGAATGGAACGTGACAACAGATACTGTTATGGGAGG
>CALDQI010000273.1:0-2499 GCA_937911635.1 uncultured Pseudomonadota bacterium
AGCACGTACTTCTTGCTCGTCAGGTAAACGTTCCTAAAATCGTTGTTTTCATCAACAAAGTTGACGAGTTCGACGAAGATGAACGTGAAGAAATGGTTGAGTTGGTGATGATGGAAGTTCAAGAACTTCTTGAAAACAACGGTTTCGACTCTGATGATGAATTGTTTGTTCCTGGGTCGGCACTTCTCGCAACACAAGGCGACAACTCTGACATCGGTCGTGGTGCAATCCGCCGCTTGATGGACACTGTTGATGCTCACATCGACGCTCCAGAGCGCGATACTGAAAAGCCATTCTTGATGCCAGTTGAAGATGTATTCACCATTACTGGTC
The DNA here is from genome assembly GCA_937911635.1 of uncultured Pseudomonadota bacterium. GTDB lineage: Bacteria > Myxococcota_A > UBA796 > UBA796 > UBA796 > CAJWHX01. The sequence goes on from CALDQI010000273.1 coordinate 334, forward strand.
GTGGTACTGTTGTTACTGGTCGTATCGAGCGTGGTGTTGTTCGAACAGGTGATGTTGTTGACATCGTTGGTTTGAAAGAAACTCCATCGACAACCGTTACCGGTATTGAAATGTTCCGTAAGATCTTGGATGAAGGATTTGCTGGTGACAACGCTGGTATTCTTCTTCGTGGAACCAAGCGTGACGAAGTTGAACGTGGTCAAGTTCTTTGTGCACAAGGTACTGTTAAGGCTCACACTCAGTTTGAATGTAAGACTGTTATCTTGTCTAAGGAAGAAGGCGGACGCTCTAAGGAGTTCAAATCTGGATACCGTCCTCAGTTCTACTTCCGTACAACTGATGTAACTGGTGCAATCGACTTTGTTGATCCATCTCGTAAGATGGTTCTTCCTGGTGACCAAGACGTAGACTTGAAAGTGACTTTGATTAAGAAGGTTGCGATTGAGCAAGGTCTTCGCTTCGCTATCCGTGAAGGTGGTCGTACAGTAGGTGCTGGTCAGGTAACTTCTATCATCGAATAGTCATTCTAGGATGCAACAATGCCACGAGCCTTGGTTCGTGGCATTTCCTATGTTTAACGTAAGGAATCAAGTGAAAAATACAAAGACCATTGCATTCATACTGTTGGGCCTTACATGGTTAACTGTTGTTGCTCTTCGCGGGCTAGCGATTCCTGTGTTGGCTAAGTTTGAAATTGGTGACCCCATTGTTGGGTTCCTTTCGGCGAGTGCATTGGTTGCAATCATACTGGGAGTCGTCACCTATATTGGATTGATGAGAAATACCCGAGTGGTTCAGTTTGCAGATGAAGTTATTGATGAACTGAACAAAGTGACGTGGCCGGAGAAGGATGAAACGGTATCGTCTACTGTTGTTGTGGTGGGGGTAACCCTGTTTATAGCTGCCGCTCTTGGACTATATGACTACGTCTGGGCTGAAGTCACACAGATAGTGTTGTACACAGACGGGTAAATAAAGTGACGGGCTCCTAGATAGAAGAAGAATTGAATTAGTAAACGGAAAGTATAATGGCAAAATCAAAACTGAAATGGTATGTGGTTCACACACTGACAAACTCAGAGAAACGGGCAAAAAAGCTGCTGGATATTGAAATCAAGTATGCGATCGAAGCAAAGCCTGAAGTTGCCGAGATGTTTGGTGTGACTTCGATCGAAGACGATGAGTATGTCTCACCAGTCCTCGTTCCGGAAAATAAAATTTCGGTTGATGGTGGCAAGGAACGAAGTGTCGTTAAGTTTCCAGGTTATCTCTTTGTGAATTGTGAACTCAATGATACCACAAAGACCGTTATACGAGAGACGAATCGCATCTCAAGAATCAACGAAGCTCCTCTTAAAAAGAGAGAAGTGGACAATTTATTGGGGATCAAAGAGCAGAAGGAAGAAGAAGTCGAAGTGCTTATTTCTGTGGAAGTCGGTGATGATGTTGAAGTTATTGATGGTCCATTTAAATCTATGATCGCTCGTGTTGAACAGATTGATAAAAAGAACAAAAAAGTTACCGTTGGTGTGAAAATGTTTGGTCGAACAAACAATGTCGACTTGAAGTTTACCCAGGTACGACAAGCACCGAACAGTGCAGATAAGCAATAATCACTAAACCAAAGGAGCCATCATGGCTAAGAAAGTCTCCAAAATTATTAAGCTTCAGATCCCAGCTGGAAAAGCAAATCCTGCACCTCCAATTGGCCCTGCTTTGGGTGCTGCCGGTGTTAACATTATGCTTTTCTGTAAAGAGTTCAATGCGGCAACACAAGCACAAGCGAAAGATGGTGTCATCGTTCCTACTGTGATTACCGTATTCTCTGATAAGTCTTTTAAGTTCCAAATGAAAACGCCTCCTGCGCCATTCCTTTTGTTGAAGGCTGCCGGTATTAAATCAGGTTCAGGTGAACCAAACAAGAACAAAGTTGCAACGGTAACTGCTGCACAAGTTGAAGAGATTGCTAAGACCAAACTCCCAGATTTGAACTGTAGTTCAATGGAATCTGCAATCCGTACTATCGAGGGGACTGCCCGCTCAATGGGTCTGGTTGTAGAAGGCTAAAACAAACGATTTTTTAAACGGAATAGTTTGGGGGAGAGTGATGGGCACTCGTTTACCCCGGCGTTCCATAACTACTCCACTTGGAGTTCGGTGAGACTA
>CALDQI010000274.1:0-5583 GCA_937911635.1 uncultured Pseudomonadota bacterium
AAGCGTCTTCCATTTGGCTCACGAACGGTTTTCACTGCACTACGAAGATGCAATCGTCATCAGTCTCCACGGCATGAGTGGTGATGGAGTTTCTCTATCCAACGGGACCAAGTTTGTGGTTGCCGATGATTCCTTAGTCGCTCGGCTTTCGGAAGAATTGAAGTTTAGAATGGGTGAAGAACACACCACAACGTGCAACAGCTACAGTACTGCAAATGTAGACGAACGTCTTTGCGGTACAACAAATACTCAAGGTAGACATTTGAATGGTTCTGTTGAACCGTGTGGTGAGGCAGCAACCAGCGCTTCTGAACGGTTTCTACACCTTGAACAAAGCATCGAATTGAGAGAGAATCCCTCTCATTTGATTTCAGCTTTGCAAACGGTCATTCGGTAACAACGACAGCAGTATCTCAGTACCTCAACAGTAGTCCAATGCTGAGTCAACCATCTTGAATTTAGCTGCTGGTTTCAGGATTGGGAGGATAGATTTTCTCGCCCAACCAAAGCAATGCGGTCAGCAACACAGCTTGGGCTACCCATCGGAATATGTGTCCAGTGGTACTCATTCGAGTTCCGTTAAATGGTATGTCGTTGATCCACATATTTAGATTGGCAAGCGACATACACACCACAAGTACAGCCAACACCTGAGCGGCGTATGCTCTGGTTTTGGGTAGTATCATTCCCAGTCCGAACAAAATCTCCATTGCTCCGCTTGTATAGTTCCAAAAGGATGGCCATCCCAAATATTCAGGTACGATGGCGTTGAATATCTCTGGTCGGGCGAAGTGCTGTACCCCGACCGATATAAACGCGACCCCTAGAAGGCAACCAACGATGTCTCGACGATTGTATTGTGTCAATGTAGTCCTCAAAATCTTCGATGATCCATGGGATATTCATATTGGAAAGCAGTCTAAAGTCAATCTTCACCATTTTCTTAATCATCATCTAAACCATCCTTTCAATCATCCTTTCAATCATCTGGGTTAGACTGTATTCAGTCTATGCGGTTGGGTGAACTGCTCATTTTTCTCCAACAGCCTACATCTCAAAGGGAATACACTTATGCTGTCTCATCGCGTTCGGTCAATCATCAATATTGCGTGCTTTATACTTGTACTGTCTACCAACTATTTGGCTACGGCACTTCCAATTAACGGGGTTACCCAAAAGGAACTTTCCGCTGAGTACCAGATTTTCCTAACGCCAGCAGGGTATGTATTTTCTATTTGGGGGATCATTTATCTAGGTTTAACAGCCTACATAACTGTGCAAGCACTTCCCAAATGGCTGGATGATTCGAGAATCAGGGGGCTGGATCTACCGTTTGTAGCCAGCAGTGTCTGCAATGCTATGTGGCTAATCGTTTGGCATTATCGGTATCTAACGGTTTCCGTTGGGCTCATGCTGGGGTTGCTGGGTAGCTTGATTTGGACCTATACTCAATTGGAGAACAACCGTGCTGAGAGTGATTCATCTTCTCTGTCGTTTGTTGATCGAACGTTCAGTATCTATCTCGGTTGGGTCGGGGTTGCGACAATATTGAATGTTTCAATCTGGCTAGATTCATTGGGGTGGACAGGTACACCACTGACGGGACCTGTTTGGGCAGTGGTGATGCTTGGCGTGGCTTGTTCACTCTATTTGTATTTGAGTTTTTCTCTTAGGAACTCAGCGATTGTTGGGGTACTGGCTTGGGCGAGTCTTGGTATTGCCATCAAAAATCAGACCGAACAACTGGTTTGGATTGCTGGTTTAGTGGTTAGTGTGATTTGTTTGGTTGCCGTGGTGAAGATTGCATTGTTCAGCGAACGCCAGAATAATTGACGATTTAAAACCTATGGGCTTTTGAAGAGATAAATCGATGATGCATTGGATTGGGTCAATAGTAGATGGACACAAGAGTATGAGTTGAAAGCAAAATTCAGTCCGAATAGTAGAAAGATTCCTCTGAATCACGGAGAATGCACTTGCCATAGCTATCCTTTCAATGCGGACTGAAGAATCTTAACCTATAATGTGGTAACAGCACTCTTCAACGTACAGGTTCTATGTCATATTCACGTCAACAAAAACAGCATTCCAGTTTTGAGAGTAGGGAAACTCACACCCCTCAATCGCGATCTTCCATTGGTCAAAGCAACAGCATGCGGATGGCGCAGCTTTCTGAGAGCAGTGTCAATGTTCAGTCCAATCCGGCACCCTGGTCTGCACAGAATCGTTCGGTTCAATTTGGAGACACTCCAGGTGGCACATTATTTAGAGATGGTGCGACTTCAGAAGATGTTGTGCAAGGTCAAAACGGTAGCAGGTACCTTGGTGATTGTTGGTTGTTGAGTTCATTGGCCGCCATCGCACACACTCAACCAAATGTACTGCAAGAGGCGATTACGGATCATGGTGACGGCACGTATACCGTGCGTCTGTATAAGCAAGATCGTTCAGGGTCTATGCTGTCTGATACTGTACGTGTAGATGGTACACTCCCTCGTACAGCGAATGGTCAAGATGCCTACGCTCAGCGCCAAGACCCCAATGAGATGTGGGTTGGAATCATTGAGAAGGCTTTTGCCTCATGGAAGGGAAGTTACGGTGCTCTTGATGGTGGTATCCCTTCTGACGCATTGACTGCCTTAACGGGGCGAACAACTGAAACAGAGTTCATGAAGGGGGCTGATGCGCAAAGTCTGGGAGATACTATGAAGACAAAGTCTGAATCAGGTGCGCCAATGGTGGCTGCCTCTAAGGCCGAGCTGTTGTTGAAAGAAGGTGGTATTGTACCAGGTCACGCCCATACAATATTGGATGTCAGTGAACAGAATGGTACGACTTGGGTAACGCTACGAGATCCATTCGCTATGTACGAACCCGAAGGGAACGGGGCAAAAGACGGCATATTTAAGCTGACAATAGAAGAGTTCCAACAACGCTTTCAGTATGCTTCATGGACGAAAGAGTAGAATTTACAGCAGGGTAGCGTCCGAATGTGAAACTGTTTGCATTATAAGTCTAGGCGCTCGATTCCATTTGAGGATTTAACGGTAGGTACCATGTCGATAATGTCTAAAGAATATTATCACGTAGGTTATTCACAGGTGCCGTTATCGTACTCTGTGCCCCATGAACCAACGCTCCAACCACGCCTTGAACCATCATCATTGTATTTGTCTATATAAAACGTAAAATTCGTGGTGTCATCCGAAAAGGACCCCAAGAATTCAAATACTAAGGAAGCATTGTCATAACAGTTCTGCGGACTGCAATCTGGTTCATAGGCTCCATTGAGCGTGTCTGTAGTTCCTTCAACGTATGCCTCAATACCAGTATCTCTTGGATAGAATTGAACTTGTACCGGTATCTCCTCATCCAGTTCTCCATCGGTGGTTGCCAATGTCATGATGCCACTAATAGACACATAAGATTCGCATGTTGGATCCACATTCATAGGGCTTATGAAGGTGTCAATTCCCTCTTTTCCCTGTACCGGCACCTCATCTACTTCACTGGCAGTATCCAAGTCTAGCGCTATCGTGTAGGTCAAGCATGTACTGGAATCATCATTCCATTGGAAACCATGTGTGGCTGCGGCTGGAATCGAGTCTATGAATTCTTGAGATGTGAAGCCAAAAGACGTTTCTTGCTCAGCATTCACAGGGGTTTCCGTAACCTCACAATATCCAGGTTCCGATGAACAACCTACGGCAAATAAAAACATAAAAATACGCATCATAAAAATCTCCATTTAAACACCAGTACAGATCTACAACTAATATCACATTACAGTCTGATTGTTGGATTTTTGTCAAACTGAAAAGAGAAGGGCGATCTGAATACTATTGGTGACACATTTTGATGCCAACTTCATTGAGAGGGGTAAATTGTACTATTTCGTCTAAAAATGATTGAGGTGGGTATTCTCAACTTACGGTTGAAGTTGATAAGCGTTTTGATCTTACTTGGGTCTTTTAATCTGTGGGGGGGTATTAAAATCGAAATTTACGATTATACTGTATATATGACATCTAAAGTCTCACACAATAAAACTTCTGAACAACATACAACTGAACTCGAACACCCGACATCAGGTCTGAGTGCACTACAACGAGATCACGAGCAGCTTGGCAATGCTGAACTTGTTGAAAGAACCAAGTCGACTCCTCAAAAGTTTGAGTCACAAGAAGAATCAACCAGTCCAAACAATTTTACTGGTATGGATTCAATGGGTCCTTTTCCCTTGATGGATTCCAAATCGGAAGGTCAGGATTCGGAAAGTAACCCCAATAAAAAACAAAAGAAAAAAAATGGCAATAAATTTGGATTGGGTAAAAAAGTGTCGATGCAACGATTTGCTGCTGTGGCTAAGGATCTGGAAGGTAACTGGGATGGTCTAAATCCAGATGCACGGGCAGGACTTCTGTTGGATGCCGCCAACCAAGAATTGAATCAAGCGAAGGTGCCAGAAGCCGAAACAGAAATCAAGCCATTAAGTGCAACTACAAATGGCTCATTCTCCCCTTGGAACTGGACCATATCGATAAACAGTGATCGATACACGGATAAAGACGCAAGTTCAAATGACATTGCTGGCGTTGCAAAAACAGTATTTGAAGAGGCTAGACATACAGAGCAATTCTTTACCGCGGCTCGGCTTGAAGCCACCAACGGAAGTGACGCCGCAGAGATTGTGCAAAGCAACAACATTCCGTATTCAGTGGCTCAAGAGGCTGAACAGAGACCTCTAAAGGACGGGTCGGCTCAAATCGGTTTTGCTGAAGAAATTAAAGATGCATACTACGGAGATTTACACTCGGATGTGATGGGTGAGTTGTCAAATTCTAGGGACAACCTCTATGAAAAGAGGGATAGAGTTAATGAAGAACTGGCTAAGGTTAAAGAACTAGAAGAAGAGTACAAGGATATCCCTGTTACCTTTTACCATCAAAGTAAACTGGATAAAGCATACAAGAAGTATAAAGAAGCATTTGATGACTATAAAGATGCCTACGATGACTATGAAAAGGCACAAGAAAGGTATGAGAAGGCATATGAAGCATATGAGAACTTGCCCTATGAAAAGGATGCAAAAAAGTTAACTAAAAAAGTAGAGAAGTTCTTTCATAAGTTATAGTCCTTAGGTTGTCCTGTAGAAGACAGACGTCCAGTCAGTAGATGTACATTTCAATTTTCTGTTTGAGATCTAACTTCTGTTGATTCCGTTATTTTTATCGAGTCTGAGTGCAACTTGTATAAAAAATCATTTTTGCAGAGGCATTGGTTCCTCAATACTATTGATGACACAACCCCACGAGGTTGCACTATTCAAAAGGGTAGTATTGGGTAGCCTTATTGTTCAATTGCCTTATGCTCATGAATATGTATCCTAATTTTGAATGAACCCTAGAATTTGGATGTGGATGAGTCAATCATTCTTTGTCAAGGAAGTACAGATGTCTAAAAAGTTAAATATTGTTGTTTTAGTGAGTTTAATGCTGTTTGGGTTTAATGTAAAAGCAGACGACATAGATTTAAATGAAATCTCGATCTCAGCTAACCGTGTTGCAACGCCACTTGAGGACG
>CALDQI010000275.1:0-2937 GCA_937911635.1 uncultured Pseudomonadota bacterium
TTAATTGGATACAATTAGCATTAAATAATTACGAAAAATGTAACTTTAAAAAGGACGAAGTACTAGAGAGAAGATTTAATTTATTGAGGGCTAAGTTGTTTGGCTTTACTCATTCGTACGAAGAAACAAAAGCTTTATATCATTCAAGAGACGATCAACGGAAATTCGTACAACTACTATTTCTATGAAGGTACTTCGATGGCTACACCACACGTAGCCGGTGCCTTTGCTGCACTGATGGGCGTTGGTGCCACTGCTGCTGAAGCAGAATCCTTCTTGAAGTCAACGGCTATAGACTTGGGGGCTTCTGGAACAGACATCCTGTATGGACACGGCGAGATTCGGATTCAAGATGCCATTGCGGCATACAACGCTGCACAGTCAGGGCCACAAGGAATTGGGACTCTTCAATCTGGTGACCTCATCATCTCGGAAGTCATGCACAATCCTGAAAGGGTGGTCGATTATCGTGGAGAATGGATTGAGATTTACAACAACTCAGGCTCAGAAATCAACCTGAATGGATTGGAAATAGACAATGGAATAGACAGTGGCATTACAATCGGTCAGCAACTAATCGTTGCCGATGGTGCATACGTGGTGCTGGGTGTCTATGCAAGTTCTGTAGGGAATGGTGGATACACTCCTGATTACGTATACAACTATGCCGATCTCAGACTGGGTAAGAATACGACTCTAACCGTCAGCAACGGCTCCACCACCATCGATACGTTTGCATATACAGGCTCAACACATGATACAACAGCTGGAACCTCACTCAGTTTAAATTCTCTTGATCCGAGTGACGCAGACGTTCCGGCCAATTGGTGCACTTCAACCAGTTCATACGGTGATGGTGACTTGGGAACGCCGGGTGCAACCAACGATCTCTGCATCAATGCAGCAGCACTTGGCTCTTTGAATACAGGCGATTTAATCATCTCCGAAGTCATGGTCGACCCTGCATCTGTATCAGACTTCAAAGGTGAATGGTTTGAAGTCTACAACAACTCTGGAAGTGTAGTGGATATCGACGGACTTTCCGTTGGGTGTGGTGGTAGTTCAGGGTTTACCGTTTCAGGTTCTACTTTCGTCAATGACGGGGAACGAGTCTTATTTGCCGTTCGAAGCAACAGCCTAACCAACGGTGGACTCACCAATGTAGATGTTGAATACAATTATGCGAACTGTTCATCGAACTACACCGATTCACTCAGCATCGCATTTGGTGCAACGACCTTTGATAGTGTGTCATGGACAAGCGCATTCCCCTTCTCATCTGGGAACAGTATGAGTTTGGGTGTTCTCAGTGCCTCCGCCAATGACTCTGCGGGAAATTGGTGCGCTGGTAGCAGTACGTATGGAAATGGAGATGTCGGAACTCCAAGTACCGCCAATGACAGCTGCCCACTATCTACCCCTGTCAGTTCTTTGAATACGGGTGATTTAATTATCTCCGAAGTTATGGTTGATCCTGCGGCTGTATCGGATTTCCGTGGGGAATGGTTTGAAATCTACAACAATACTGCCGACACAGTCGAACTCAATGGACTCACTGTCGATTGTGGAAACAACAACGGTTTCACTATCAACGACTATATTCAAGTGAACGCCGGTGAAGAAGCCCTCTTCGCCCTCAATGCAAACTCCGTAAACAACGGTGGTCTACCAACTATTGACGGACTCTACGCGTACACTGACTGTTCCTTTACATACAACGACTCAATGAGTATTGGGTTCGGTTCAACAACCTTTGATAGCATAACTTGGACAAGTAGCTATCCATTGGTATCCGGAAGCAGTATGAGTTTGAGTACCTTAGACGCCACCTCGAACGACTCAAGCATCAATTGGTGTACGGCAAGTAGTTCTTACGGTGCTGGAGATTTTGGAACTCCGGGCGATGTCAACGACAACTGTCCCGATCCATCCTTGTCGAGTTCTAGTTTGGGAACTGGAGATTTGATCATCAGTGAAATTATGACCAATCCCGTCACCGTCTCGGATTTCAAAGGTGAATGGTTTGAAATCTACAACAACTCTGGATTCTCAGTCAATCTCAATGGGCTTACAGTCGACAGTTCGAACAACTCAGGATTTACAATCGGAACCAACGTGATCATTGCAGATGGAGATCATGTTCTATTCGCTGTAAACTCCAACAGTGCTGTCAACGGTGGACTACCAAGTGTGGATTATGTGTACGGCTACAGTTCATTGTCATTCAATCGACAAGATGACATCTCGCTATCCGTATCTGGAACTCTAATTGATAGTGTAACCTACACTGCGGCGTATCCTGCTGGCGTTGGTGCGTCACTCACCTTGAGTGTATTGAGTGCCTCAGGTAACGATTCTGTCAGCAATTGGTGTGAAGGTAGTAGCGCTTATGGCTCAGGAGATAAAGATAATTATTGTACTGAAGAATCCCCATTAAATCCTATATCTCAATATGCAATTGAAAAAGTAAAGGTTGAAAAACAATTAATGGAACATCCAAATGCAATAAGCTTTAGACTTGCGACTGTATTTGGTATGTCCCCAAGGATGAGACTTGATGTTGCAGTAAATTTGCTAACTTTTCAAGCTTTAACAAAGGGTAAGATAACTGTATTAGGTGGAACCCAAGTTAGACCAAATATTCATATCGATGATATTTGCGAAGTATATCTACATTTAATTTCAAATTACGAAAATATTGACTCAGGATTTTACAATGCTGGGTTTGAAAACATTTCAATATTAGATATCGCTAATTTAATACAATCTAAAATTAAATGTAGCATCGAAATCAAAGAGTCCAATGATCCAAGAAGTTATAGACAAGATTCTTCCAAACTTTTAAAGACTGGTTTTATTCCTAAAAAGAGCGTATCACTAGCAATTGATGAAATCATTGAAAGTTATAATTCAGGTCAATTATCTGATAAGAAACAG
>CALDQI010000276.1:0-3529 GCA_937911635.1 uncultured Pseudomonadota bacterium
ACCAACGAGGCTGATGAGTTACCTTCAGCATTTAAGCTTCTTCGGACTCTCCTTCAATTCCAAAGCTTTTGCCTTCGGACTCAAAGAGTTTGATGATTTGCTCATCCATGATGTCGAACACGCATGCTCGGAACTCCTTGTCTTGGAGCTTCTTGATCCAACTAGAGCGTTGGAACTTGAACTCCTTACCCTCTCGGTCAAACATCTTGTTCCATGCGCCAGTTTTGAAACGAGTGGAACCAGATAACTTCAAAGCGTCAAACCATGATTCTTCATCTTGAATACCTACGCTCTTGCCCCATGTGATTTGGAATGCGCATGTTCGACCTTCAGATCCAAAGCGAGACTTTTCAATCTTAACTTTTACTGACGATCCTTCACGGAGTCCATTCTCATCAGTGATGAAGTATTTCTTAGATTTTGGTTTTGTAAGCCAAATTCGTAGAGAGCAGAAATATTCAATTGCTTTACCACCAGGAGCAACATACGGAGTCACTAGGGCTTCCCAGCCTTGTGCTGCAATGTTAGTCTTTAGTTGGTTGATAAGCAACAGTGTACATTGTTGATTCGCCAATGGGATAGTGAGTTTCGGGAATGCTTTCGCAAAGATCCGAGGCTTTACCGCCATTGATGATTGAGGATTGAAGTCTCCTTCGAGGTCCTTCTCTGAAGAAGTCGCTGCGATTGAGTCCCAAATAAACAGAAACTGTGTCTCTGGATATTCGGTCATGAGATCTTCAATGGTCTCCAATGTTTTCTCAACTGAGACTGCTTGAATATACAAGAAGTCATTGTTGATATCGATACCAGTACTTGTAAGAAAAGTTGGGTCGATTGCCGACTCAGCATCAAAGTAAACAACGCAATGTCCTTTCTTTTGTGCTTGAGTTGCGATTTGACAAGCCATATAAGACTTACCGGCGGAAGATAATCCAGCCAACTCTGTGATCTTCCCAACGGGAATACCAGCCATTCGTCCTCGACAGATGATAGAGTCCAACCAGCGTGAACCAGTTGGAATCCATTCTTTGACTTCGGTAGGATTGTCTTCATTCAAATCATGAGCAATATCTAGCCCAACTTTTTTGTTGACGAATTTCTTCATCGAGTTAATGTCGATCTTTCCTGCCTTAGCCATTTACTCCTCCTCGGAAGCCGCTGTATCTTCAGCTTCTTCTTCGGTGGTTTCTTCGGCTGCCTCTTCGACAACCTCCTCTTCTTCAGCGACTGCTGAATCAGTTTCTTCTTCTTTCTCTCCGCAAGCGAAAAGTAGTGTTAATAGTAATGTAGTCATTTTTGCTCCTATAGCATTAGTGATTAATAAAAAAAGCCGCCCCTTTTGATAACCAAGGGCGGGCGGCAATTCCCTACAACACAGGAGGTCTACGACTTATTCATCATTCATGAACGCTGCGAAAGCTTTGTCTACATCCTGACCTGTTTGAGGTTTTCCACGTTGAGTCTCGTTAGACGAGGCTTCTGCTGAAGAGTCGGAGGACAGGTAACCATCCAGCAGAGCCCGTACTTCATCAACTGTTTTAACATCAAACAGGTTGTCGATAACTGGTACAGAGTCAAGTAACTCCTCGCAGTTTCCAACACTATCATCGCACAAGATTGATGGGCGACGACGAGGTTGTAGGCCAGTTTTAGGGAAAGCGCCGGGTCCAGATGCAAGTGTGTAAGTCAACTTGATGTCTGTCCCTGTTTGAGGGTCTGTGATATCTCCATAGTCAGGGTCAAGCACGTAGCCCAGCAAAGTTTCATATGCGGTCTTTCCATAAGCCCAGATTTTTACACCTTGTGATTCATTTCCACGAACCAGTACTGGTGAATAGTATCGCTTTCGGGCGAACAATTTTTTAGCTTCGTTTTTGAGGTTTTGATCGTCAGTTTCAGTACCTTCTCGCCAAAGTTTTGATGCGAAGTCACAGATAGGGCATTCGCCACCATCATTTCGCTTGTTGCAGTAGATTCCAGGATTCTTTCCTACATTGTAGTGAAAGTGGAATTCACGGAACGGGTCGCCATCTGCTGTGGGAAGGATTCGAATGTGTTGTGCTCCAGCTTGGGGCTTCCACATGGTAGAATTCTTACCAGATGCCTTCTTTCCGTTCTTTGATTGTTCGAGCTTCGCTCGCATTGCTTCTATATTAATAGCCATAATTTACTCCTAAGTTTGGTTATTTTTTTGTGTGTTATCACTAAGGTGGACAGGCTAGTTTTTCATCCCGTCCCCGGTTAAAGTCGTTTCGTTATATAATATTATAACATATTCAAAATGGTTTGTCAAGTAGAATCTCAAAAAAAGGTCAAAAAAAAATTTCGAGGATTTTGAGTTTTTGTAAAAAGTGCGCCCTTTAGAGGTAGGACGCGAACCTTTCTAACGTAAGGTACTTAGAACAACTCAATCATTACGTTTCGGCTGTTTGAAACAACAGATCCGATGACGGTGTTATTATTGAATGTTCGGTATTGTTGACGATCAATATCCCATACAGTTTCATAGCCCGGCTGCAGATTTCGAGTTCGAAAGTAAGTTGGAAACACGCCTTTTGGTGCTTCAGATGGTCGAATGAAATTCATTGCTCGTTGCTCTCCGCGTTGAGTAGTGAAAGTTGCAGTATATACGGTCATAGTGTTTGTGTTTGTCATAATTCCTCCAAGAATGTTGTTTGACTATTATATTATAACATAGTTTTGATACCTTGTCAAGTATTTTGTTAAAGTTTTTTAAAATCTTTCATGAAGCCAATACCAAAACCAGGTAAAACCAAATATGAAGATTGTAGTTCCAAGAACAAGTTCCATTGTGTAACTCCTTTTTCTTTATACTACTATTATAACATATCCAAAAGGGTTTGTCAAGCAATGTTACAAACTTTTTTTAAAAATTCTTTTTCTTTTTCGATTTTCTCGAGTGTTTCGGTGAAAAAATTATTATCGATATTTCCATTAGCTCTTCCTTCTCTCACCCACTTTAGTCGATCTACTGCATAATTATCTATTTGCTCTTCTGTTTCAAATAAGTAACTAGGGTAATCCATGCCTTCGCGGATTGCCTTTTCATATTGTGGAAATAGCATTATTGCTGTCTGGTATACATGGCGATAGTGTTTTGCATCTTCCAAAAATGTATCTTTAGAAAAAGATACGTAAACTCTAGGGGACCCAAATTTTTCTTTCGTCTGTAGGACACATATGCTTGACAGTGGTGTAATGTCTGTGGTGTAAGGTGTGTGGCGTGGGCCAATTAGAGCATATCCAATCCAATTAGCGATTGTTGAAATTGTGTAGAAATAATTTTCATGTTCAATGCTCTCGCTACCCCATAAATTATAGTGAATTTGTTCAGTCATCTAACCTCCAATGATTGTTGACGTATTTTATTTTATTTATATTTTTTTTGACTTTTTGGTCGGTACTAAAAACAATAGTGACCCAATTCTGTCTGATTCTCATCACTTGACCCGCTAATCCTGACTTTGTACAGATTACGATGTCCATAATTTTAATCTTCATTTTTTTT
>CALDQI010000277.1:0-2637 GCA_937911635.1 uncultured Pseudomonadota bacterium
TAATAATTCCCATTGTACAAACCGTTCGACACACCCAAGTCTCCACGGATGAGAATCTGTCCTCGCCGTCCTCGATTCAATGCCTTCCATCGTGCCAGGGACATTCCGGAGTTGAAATATACCAGGTACTCCTTCGGTTTCATTCCAAGTCGGTCCCATTCTTTCGAGCCTTCCATTTGCATCATGTATTCGATATCTGCTTCTGTCAACACCGTTTCATCAATTTCAATTTCAACGCGTTCCTCGACCGTCTCTGCACCACCTTCTGATTGAGTAAACTCATCCATGGCGGCTACCTCTTCCTCATCAGGTCCCGTGTCGACTTCTTCCTCGGTTCGCATGTCGACTTCTTTACCGATCGTGCCATCGATAATTCCTGTCAGCGTTCTAGAAACAGTTTCAGCAAAGATATCCTCATTGCCTTCTGTGACCTGCGTCAGCAGCTGAAAAACTTCTCGTGCAGTCGATACCTCAATGATTCGAAAATCTATCTCGACACCTCTCTCTAGAGGCGTCACTGTTCCAGCAACAGAGTAGGTCGTTCCACCTGACTTACCGACAACAAATGCACACCCGACAAACTCCTCAGGCAAACATCCCATCATGTAGTCTGAGGCACTCACATTGTGAACGCTTCCCATTTCGTCTACTGATTTACCAACGACATTGGTATTCCTATCCAATTCATCCAGAATAATATATGCAATTTGTTCGGCCGTCTCCTCGGCCGCTCTGTCTGTAGATAGAAAAGGGGCGATAAAGACGGGCTCTGCAGCGTACGCTAGAGACATTAACACAGATAAAATTAGCATGTTGGTTCTCCACTATAAGAACATTTTGACATTTACCAGATACAATCTAACCGATTTTACTCTGGTGTTGAATCTGAAATGTCTGTGGGCACTTGTGGCTTCAACCGACGCCGCATTCTGTGCCGTTTGGGAATGGAGGCTCGTTTCTGTAACGATCGTCCAGTTGGGGGTTTGAGTAATACAAGAGTTTCCATGTGAACCGTATTTGGGAACATATCATACAGCTTCATATCTTCGATGGTCCAACCCAACTCGATAAAGTCGAGTAAATCTCTCGCAAGGGATTTCGGATGACAGGAAACATATACAATCGCGGCTGGATTCAATTCATCCAGTGAAACCGCAACGCCATCTGATAATCCCATTCTAGAGGGATCAACAACAATGAATGGAGACGCTGTATTGATCTTTCGTTCTACAATATCTAGCTGTTCGAATACATCCCCACTAAAGAACTCGGCGTGGATATTCTGTGTGGAAGCAGACTGTTTGGCTCGCTTAATGGCACCATCTACGAGCTCAACCCCCATTGCCCACCCGTGTTCTTTGGCAAGTGGCAGCGTAAACAAGCCCACTCCACAGTACAGATCGATCATGGGGTAATCACCATATTCTTTTGACATCTCTAGCACATCTTGCTGAATCTGCTCCGCTACACCAATGTTGACTTGAAAGAAATCTCCGGAACCCAATGTATACTCGAAACCACCAACCTTTTCTGTAATCTCTCGTCGACCGACCAGCATTGTGGTACGAATCCGCCCTTTGTCGTCTCGAACAAAAATTGCATTGCCCTTTTCAGAATTGAGATGGATGAGCACCCCTCTGATCGCAAACGGTAGATTGTATATGCGCTCTGCCAACTCTTCGATGTATCGAGTTCGTTGGGTGACAACGAGGGTGACCAATATCTCGCGTGTCGATTGACTTTTTCTTAAGACCACATACCGAAAGCCGCTACGGTTCGAAGGCGTGTAGGGAAATATCTGCAACACATCTAGTAAATGAGCAATCCGCTTACCGACTGCATTGAGGTCTGGATCCGTCACCACACAATCTGGAATCGGTACGATGTCTCCATTGCGATTTCGTGCTCCCAATCGAAGCGCCCCATGCTTTGCTCGGCCAGCCACCAGTTTACTGACCATGCGATACCCACTATCAGTTCCAACTCGCACTACACTGCTCGGCCACTCTTGAGATCCAAACGATGCAACGTCACTGACACTTGTCGCCACAGCATTGTCAGCTCGCTGCTCTGAATCAAAACGCTCCGCCTCGGCATCTGACATTGTCCGTGCAAACAGCTGCAGTTTAGCCTCATCTTGTCCATCATCGGAAAGGTGCATCAGCGGACATCCGCCGCATCGGTCATATCGTTTACACTTGGGATCCACTCGATAAGGAGAAGGTTCCAAAACAGATTTTACATAGCCAAAATTTTGATTCTGACCGGCATGGGTAATTTGAACGATGGCCTTTTCAAACGGTATACCGGACCAAATCAGTGTGCGTTTCCCGTCTGCAGTATTGTAAACAGCCTCTCCCTTAGCACTCCATGAGGAGGCTACCATTTCCCTCGGTTTGGCTCCGACCTTACTCTTCCCTCTGCTTGAAGCTTGACCACGCCTGTCAACATTGAATTTGCAACTTGACCAAACGTTTCACTTGGGAACTCTTGCTGTGGCGTTGGTGCCATGCGCAGGCCAAAAAAGTTCTCGCCAAGGTCACGTAAAGCCGCAGCGCACTCAATCACTCGTTGCAACAATTGATCTCGACGGGATTTGCACAACTTGCGCAACTTTTGAAGCACGATTACCTCTTG
>CALDQI010000278.1:0-3136 GCA_937911635.1 uncultured Pseudomonadota bacterium
ATGCTGCGGCAAGACCAAGAACCGTTGCCGCCCCGCCCATATCTTTTTTCATCATCTCCATCGCCTTTGATGGTTTCAGGTCAAGGCCTCCAGAATCGAAGGGAATGCCAAATTTCGAATTTGATCTATGCTATCCTTTACATCAATGGAGTTCGGATAAAGACGTTCCAAGACTCTTTTGTAAGACTGGTGTTGTTTTTGCTCCCCAGCCAACCGCAACCAATACAGACGCTCTATTCGCCAACAAACCTCATCCGCCCACGAACGACGGTCCAAATCTTTCGTAATATCTTCGTACAACTCTCCCAGTGTCCATTTGTTTTGATCTTCAGATTGCTTTCGATTTCTATTTTTACGGAACAGTCTTTGTAATTTCGCGTGTGCGTAAGTCTGAAAAGCATGCGGCGAAGAAAGCCACTTGTCTTGGAGAACCACTGCATCATCCGGAAAGTACATTGTCAGTTTGTAAAAGTCTAATGCGTGCTCTTCTATAAAAATCAGCGCGCGCTGATACCACAATGCCAGATCTTGACTCATTTCTTTGTAAGCTTTGACTTGACTCAGTTGCTTGTTTTTATGGCCAATCAACAAAATTTTGTCGGCATCCTTCGGTCGATGCTCCAATTCTTGATGAATACAAGCCAAAACCTGTTTGGACACAGGTACAATCATCGGAACAGCATAGGGATTCTGATTATCAATCCGAAGCATCTCCAATAAAAACAAGGCCCTGCGAAGTGATGCTGACATATTGGGGATCGTATTCAGATTGGCAACGATTTGCTCTCGATCGGTAAAAGGAGACAATTGCCGAACATCCCCAACCAACACCCACCTTTTTGCATACATTGCAGGCACCAAAAATTCTTGGAACGTGGTTTTGCTACATTCATCAATAATCATTACGTCAAACGGAGGCTCCCCTCGGTCCAGGACCACATCATCTTCACGAAACAGTCGCAAAATCCCAATGGTCGTCCCACACACTAAGTTGGATGAATCCACCAATAGCTGAGAGGTGGCAGCATCACCAACTGCATTTTGTAATTCACCTTTGAGATTGTCATATTGATATTGTGTAACGTCCCTAGCCTTGGCTTCATCACCAATCCGAAGCGGAAAGATGTGATCTCGCAGAACATCATTGTCTTGAATTCTCTCCAATACATTGTTGATGGCAGCGTGGGTGGACGCCGAAAGCAACACCCGTTTGCCTTCGAGTACCAATTGCATGATCAACTCTAAAATTGTGGTTGTCTTTCCTGTACCGGGAGGTCCATCAAGAATCGCAAAGTCAGGGGTTGCCATGGCCTTTTGTACAAACTCTCGTTGTTTGTCACACCCTGCATACCCTTCGTCTGTAAGGACTTTCCATGCTATGGTTGATGGGTCTTTGGGAGCAAATTCTGGCCATAGATGTTGTCTGGACACACACAATTTCAACAGGGGGGTATGTCCAAGCGAAGGACGACACATCAATCGATTGACAGCGTTTTTTTGGTTCTTTAACTGATTGATATTAACCCTAACCTCTAATTCATTGCAATTTGGATATACACTGTGCTTTGAAAATCGACCGTTGATATCTTTCACTGCCAAGAGCACCTGTCGTTCTTCAAATCGTTGGTCTATAATCCGATACTCGCGTCTCGATTTAGCCTTATTTTTGATGGTAATATTATCATCGAAAAAATAGTCCAACTCTGACTTTCCAGTGTCTTCACTTTCATCAGATTCAATTAATTGAATCCACTTTTCCCTAATCTGCTTCTCTTCAAGGGTAAATTGCCATGACGGGTATTCTCGATGGTTCAAATACATCGTTGGCTCTGGTATACTTTCATCCTGTGGTATCAACAACCACGTGCGCTCTTTCTTCGTTGGTTCAATAGTCCATTGATCTCTTTGAAATCCTTTCCCCTTAAGATGTCTTGGTTGTAAATTCTCATGAATATCTGTTCGTTTTTTGATTTCGACATTGGATAGAGCCAACGATTTCTGTTCGGAGACCACAATCCACTTTGTTTGCTTTCGTATCGCCTTGCATTTTTGCAATACGTCCTTGGAAATTTGCTCCACAATGGTAAATGAATACTCTACACCATTAATTTCTATGGTGTCTTTATCATCGATGTATCCAGAAATTTTGATCACCGAACCATCAACATCCAATACATTGCATCGTTGTCCAGACACATAGACATCCCTCAAAGTATTGAACGACTCACCCAGCGGTCGAATGAGTAGCCGATAGCCAGTCCAGTCAACAACATACTCTGATGAGTTTTCTTGAACATTGCTCAAGCCAGGCAAGTACAGCCTGGGAAATTGATAATCATCTTTTGAGATACTTCGTTTGTATCGACCTGCTCCACGACCGCAAGAAATGGGCTCATCCAATGATGGCGCAAAATCATCACAGAGCAGCGTTTCATCAGCCTCTGAAACAATTTCATACCACCCTTCTTGAGACACCTGCAACCGGATCGTCGTATTGGGTGTCAGGGTAAACAAATGCTGTTTGGTCGTCAGTTCAAATTGCTTAGGATGCAACTCCTCCCAGTGACAAAACACTTCTTTGTCTTTCAAAGCGTCAATACTGACCTGTAAATAATTCCGAAACTGGTTCAACACCTGTGAAACCTGAATAGGAACGATCTGTTCGCTATTTGGTAATGTATCAAAAAATGGATTCCCCATGCTCAATCCTCGAAAAACATATTCTTTTCTTGCCGCAATCTCGGAACTTTACTCTTTGGAGGGATTAAAGGCTCTGGAGCTGAAAGACTGGCTCTTAATGCTCGTCCTTTGGCCCATTGACGTATCGCACCAATATTTTCGTACATCGTCCATGCCAATGGACTGGTCTTTTCAATCGCTGTCAAGAGATCCGAGGACTCGAGTTCTCTTCCTTCATGAAAAGCCATAAACATCCCCTCTTTGACAACCTCCTCAATCTCGGCACCTGTAAACATCGCACTGGCATTGGCTATTTGTTGGATTTGGTTGTCTGTAAAATTTGACTGTGCTCTTCTTCGAGTCAAATGAATCTTAATAATGGCTCTTCGTTCTTCAACAGTTGGTAAGTCTACAAAGAATATCTCATCCAATCGGCCTTTGCGCAACAACTCTGGAG
>CALDQI010000279.1:0-12084 GCA_937911635.1 uncultured Pseudomonadota bacterium
TGAAAGCTAATCGTCTAAACGTATTCAGCGTGTGTTGACTTGGGTTCAACAAGCCATGTTGGAAGGTATGCATGCCGCAGTCAAGCAGTTCCAAGATATGGTTTCTCGACGGTCAGTGACCAAAATCTCGACCATATTAAAAGGGGTTCCCGTTGAAATTTGGAACATCTGGTTTGACAAGACGAAAAAACCTGAAAAGATCGTTGCTGCAGACTATTTTCAGGGTAATCGTTGGTTGATTAGTAAGCTGTTGAGTCGGTTTCCTTATCCAAAAGTGCGTGCAATGGTTCAAAATAGTCAAAATCATGCACAGTACTTGCTGGTAGATGAAAACAACGCCATTCAAAATCAGTTGCGTCCATTTTTAGAGCAAATGAGTCAGAATCATCCAGGCGAACTCTCAAAAGGCATTGCAAAAGTTCTACAGATTGGAGCCTCTCTTGGTGTACTGAATGAACACTTGGTTCAAGTGTCAAGCATTCGTCCTGCGACTCAACGCTTCCTGCAAGAAACGATTCTGAATTTGACAACGACCGCATGTACACAAGATTCCTCGTTAACAGACATCGTTGAAAAGTACGTATTGGCCATCCCTTTTGAAGACATTCAGACAGACAATAGAGTGAAACCGACCTTGCAAAGTACTCGAAAGACTTTACTGAACTATGGGTATCGTTGGCTCGAATCACATGATGTTTCCCATTCGGTATTTATGGCCGAGATGTTTTTTGAACAGCTTCGGTATACAACTGGATCGGTAGAGAGACATGCATTACATAGAGCATTTTTGACGACCATAGCTTCGAAGCATTCTGCAGTGTTAATATCGCCAGATCATAAACATGGCAGAGCAGAATTATTCTCGATGCTCTGTTTATATGTATTGGATTGGTCAGCTGCGAAACAACCCGAGAATCAAGTGATGGCAGAAGTTGTGTTGTCGTTGCTCGCGAAAATCTCCATCACAGATCTTCACACAGCGTTTAAAGAAGACGCATTTCAGTTGATCACCGCACCGGTTGCCAATCCAACAAAGGTACTGAAGCCGTTGGTGACACATTTCATTACTGTAGATCTAGCAAAAGAAGTGGCTGCAGACTTTGTTGCTTTTGTTGGGAAGACCACATTTGACGGGAATGAACAAGAGGACTTTGCACTGCACTTGATTGATACTGTGTTTAAAAAACCATTGATGGCAGCAATTGTCGCTAGACCCGAGGCGTACTTGACTCAAGTCAAAGACATGTTGTCATCTCGTAAACACATCATTCAAGATTTGGGTGCCGCATTGCTTGGGTTGTTCCCTGCAAGAACTGTTGTAGAAAATACGGGGTTTACCAAGTGGTTGCTGTTAGAAGGACCTGCTCGCACCTTAGGCGATGTGCTTGAGTTTCTGGAGGAATGCAATGATCAGTTCGAATGGGACTGGACAGAACTCTGTACCGAAGTTGTAGGAACATTTAGTAAACGTCGTAATCATGAACGCTTTGAGGGTGTGTGGACCCAGTTGTTTAGTGTATTCGACTCTGCATTAACAGATATTGCGCAGAATGATTTTGCAACCATCTCGCAATGGATATCCAATCAAGAGAAATTCGGCCCGCTATCCGATTTGCATTTGAATTTATTTGGCCGTATAAACGCAGAGAAACGTCAAGATTTTACGTCGACGGTTCTTCGTTTATTGTCAATAGAAGATACCTCGATATTTGAGAAGCACACAAGATTACTGAGTGGTTTTACATACTTAGAACATATTTTTGATGCTTTGATGGTGACGTCGAAGCGGCCTAGATTTTTACAGCTGAGGGTTTTAAATCTGATATATTTTGTTGAACTCTATGATGGTGAGTTTCAAGATTACATCGAACGCCACGCGTCTGATTTGATAGATATGGTGTCAAAGTTAATACCAACACATACCAACAATCAAAAGCTATTAGAAGTGATCTTTTCTGTGTTGCATCCGTCTTTTGTTCAAACGCGTCCGACCTTTATACAAAAGATGTTGGTCAATCGCCATATGTCGCAAGTGGTTGGGTATATCGATCTTCTCGAGAGGATTTACACGCCAGAATTTGTTGTGCAAGACCTCTCCAATTTTCTACGCGCCGTTCGATTGGCAGCATCCAAAAATAATGAAGAAGTGGTGACGACTATCACTCATGTCTTGAAAAGGTCAGTTGTACCGGTGATGACGTCCGACTCCAATTTACCAATAGGTCAAGATATTCTAGAAGATGTGGTCGCTATCTTAGGAGATAATGATGCAATAGATGAATGTCTACTCCAAGTGTTGTCGGCAAACCCTGTCTCTGCTCTTCTCCCTTTAATCAAGTTTCATGACTTGTTGATATTCGGTTCGACGGCTCCATTGCGGGAGGCAGCGCCTAAGATTCTGTCTGACCTGATTGCTCATGATCCGCAGTTTGGTCAGCAGGTGTCTAAGACAGTCATTCAAGGGCTTCGAAGTTTTGCGAAGCATGTACCAGCTGATCACGTGGTGAATCTACTCGGCAATGTGTTGCGAAGCGAATTGCTCAAAAGCCAGCAAGACAATCCTCAGCAGGGGATTAAGTTCATTGCTGAGACATTGCTTAATTTACCGAATGAACGCTACCACCAGTTTGGGATGGAGCTCTTGGCAGAACTTTCGATTGCAGACTTAAAAGCACATGGTCAATATGTCTTACTGCAAGCGTTTGATCATCGCTCTGACGGTGTTCGTAAGGGTGTACAGGCTGTGTTTACAAAGATCTGGCTTGAAGATGTAGATTGGGCGATGCAACTCTTGATACGCATTCTGACACAGATTCTTCCAACGGCCAAACGAAGTAGTCTCTTTGAACTCATTGAGGCTTATGTCGGTGAGATATCTAGTGATCAGGCGTTGGCAGAGAAGTTTAACGCTGTGGTCATCCAACAAGCGTCGAATGTTAGTGCAGTTGTGCGATCTCTCTTGCTCAAACCGAATGCATCCGATTCATCATTGACCAAAATACGCTTTGACTTGGGCGTTTGCCTGATCGGTGTTTTACCATCGCAACTCTTTGTCGAGCATCTAGATGTGGTTGTCTTTTTGGTCCTCAATCGTGATACGGCTCTGAGAACACTTGGTGAAACGCTGGTCGCAGAGAACCTGGCGCAAGATGGGGACGCATTCCGAACCAGATTGGGGAATGCACTCATGCAAGAGTTGAAATCCGATCAAAAGTTTGTCGCTGAAGGTGCAAATATCTTCAACTTCCATTTCTATCCTCGGGATCCTTCCAACATGCCAACCAATTTGAATGGCTATGTACTGGAACGCAAAATGCATCAATTCCCAGATTTTGACGAAGGACTCTTGACCCCGCCAAGCGATCCACAGATCTTAATCGGCGCCAAGGTGGACGATAAGAATGTCAAAACTCAGATTGGTTTTCCATTCACTTATTGCAACAAGACCTTTGGACATTGTACGGTGGATTCGAACGGATGGCTTCGCTTTGAAGGGAGTTTTTCCGGATCGACATATGTGAACAATACATCGTATCAAATGAACACGGCCTCGATGCTCTTCATCTGGTGGCAAGATTTGCGTACCGCACACGATGGATATTTGCGAACTTGGATGACCGGTGCTCAAGGAAGCCGAATGCGTGTGTTTGAGTGGCGCGTTTGGGCGGTCTATACCCAATCGAAATCTGATAATCGCACGTTAAACCTGCAGATTTGTTTGTATGAGGGTAGCAATAAGATTGAGTACCGCTTTGGTGCACTTGAACCACGCGGTAAAACCAATCAAAGTCGCACAGCAACCTGTGGTGCAAAATTGAGCAAGAATCGTGCGACGACTGGTAATTTCAGAGACTTTTTCGGAAAGAAAGGGAATCCAAAAGGGTCAGTAGCCCCATTTCGACGAGATCTGAAAAGCGACGGGAAAGCAAAAGACATTGATTATCCCGGCGTCATTCGTGATGCCGCTGCAGAGGCTCGTTTCGATAAGCAAGTCTTGGGACGCTACAAGCGCGTCATGGCTTTATTGGAATCGCACTGTCAATCTGTGTTGTCTACATTGGATTTGAACGAGGTGAGTCACTTAATTCACCATCCAAAAACCGAAATACGTGAGTTTGGCGGACGTGTAATTTCAGGTCATGCCGTGCCTGTCGACAGATTTCCAAGCGATCTCCTGTTTCAGCTGCTTCTCGTTCAAGACAAAAATCTGCAACAGGTGCGCGATGTTGTCTTTTCAAAGTTGACGATAGCAGGTCGACAGAATCATCGTGGACTGTGGCTGAACATGATTGTCCACAGAATTGATTCTTTACGCAAAACTGGTTTGGAAAATCTACAGAAGGTGCTAGATCACGACAAGACGTATCATTTGGATATTTTGAAGCGCTTGTTCAAGACCTGCAGTGTGAAACCAAAAGGGCAGCTGTTTACAGGACATCAAAAGGCAGTCTTTGCTCGCGTTGTTGCAGAGGTGCCGGTTGAATCGATTGTACAAGAGTTTGATCTCTTGCAAGAAGCGTACTTCTCGATACATCCCGAGATGCTACAAGCCTTCCGTGAACATGCCAAGCGTGCAATTCAAATTTCCAAGACGATGGCATTTGCCGTTTGGGATCGCCTCCTGCAGATGGAAAGTGATGAAAAACTGTCCACATCACATGCTGACGACCTTCCAGATATTACCAAGTTGATTGAGATCCATATTGCCCAAACTCAGCCGGATGACCTTCGAGACGAAGATTGGTGGGTACCGAGGCTGCTGTCACCAAATCCAACTGTTCAAGCAACTCTTGGTCGATTGTTGGGGACGTACGTCACGGGCGTTCCAAGGCGAGCCTCAGAAATCGCAGATGATATTTTGAAGGCTATGGATAGACAGGTTCGAACCCATCTGGCTTCTTCCGATGACAATATCATTCCGTACGATGTCTTATTGGGGCGTGTGGCACTGGAATCATTCTGCAAAGATTTTCCGAAATCTGAAGAAATCAAATTTACCCATTTCTGGCTTCGTATGTTCATGCACTTGCACCCTGAAGTTCGAACGCGCGGTGAAAAGAAACTGCTCGAACAGTTGACGGATGGGGCTTCGGAGCAGAATTCGAAGATCGTTCTCAATGCACTCATTCGTCAACTCAGACGGGATGAAGTATACGCTGGTGCATACGATAGTGTCATTGACTTCATTAAGCGTAATATCGCCAGTCGATTGCATTTGATTGAGGCACGTTTGCTTAGAAACCTTCTGGATTCGCGTAATCATAAAGTATGTGATTTTGCGTTGGTGTTGATGCGTCAGAAGTACTCTCCAGATCGCGTAACTATGAATCAACTGATTGAACTTGGAAACCACGAATATGTCGAAGTTCGGAAATACGCTCACGATTTGATGGTTGCCAAAGTCGATGCATTGCTGGCAGATTTCTCGGTTCTGGTCAGTTTACTTGAGTCTGATTGGGAAGACACTTCAGAAGAAGCATGGAAGATTGTGTCGACTCATATGAACAGTCGACTGTCGATTGAGAACATCATTCGCGTGTGTGATTCTGTGAAAACAACGGTTCGAGATATGGGGCTCGGTGTATTGCAAGAGTTCCTGCTGGGAACAAAATCAGAAAACCCTAGTTGGCACACCATTGAACCAGCGTTGTTGGAGGAGATGGCTCAGAAGCTTGTCCAGCATCCAACAATGGATGTAGAGGCCTTCTTGATGAAACTCTTTGAAGATCATGATGCACTGGCCACGACCCCATTGCTTGGACGTCCAGAACAATTCACAATGTTGGAGCCTTGTTTTAAACGTATTTTTGCGCGTGTCAACAAAGGTCGCGTGGTGAAAAAGAAATTGTGGGAATGGTTGGAAGTGCGTTCCTTGCAGAGTGAAGCACATGCCTCCGCAACATACGGGTTGCTCTCTTGGATGGCGGGTAGTCACTTGAAAACCGATCAGTTTAAAAGCATCGCTCTGCTCACACGGATGCAGCAGATGTACCCAAATTTGTCTCCGAAAGCGGGGGTTGAACGTCTACAACTTTCTCCACTTCGCACAGACAACGCAAATCCAGTACAAGCCAAATAGGCTGGGAGAATAGAAATGTTATTTGATTATCGATACCTCGGAAATTCAACGGTCACAGACAGTGATGGATTTTCCAGTATGTCTTTTGTTCCTGATGCTTCTAGAAGTAAAGCGGTCTCCTTCTCTGGAGCGTTTCATCCTCAGCACGTGGTGCGCTTTCGTGAGGCGATGTCTGCGCTTCATGATGTCGTGGTGAACGATCAGCGTTTTGTTCCCAAAGACCGGAGTGAATATTTGTCATGGCGGGCTACAGAGGATCAAAAGTTACTTGCACTCTATATGGCGGAGAGTGAGGCACTTAAAAATGAGATATCTTCCACTTCTGAGCAGATCTTAGAGTTGGGTAAAAAGATAGATTCGTTGAAACGTAGTTCGGGTACACGGAATACAGCGATTCGCAAATACTACGAACATTTGTATACCAAAAACTTTGATGCATGGATGGTGCTCGATCCTGTGATTACAGTGCACCCAAACAATATGTTCTTTGAGTGTTTCAGTCGTGATGAGTCTAGTTACGGCAAGTTGTCCTGTGACTTCTCAATGTTTACCGAGGAAAGTTTGAAGGGGAAAGAAGAGGGTACCACTAATATTGACTACTCCAAAGCTTTGTACAACGAATTCCAAAAACTGCGGGATTATCGCACCACCAGTTTACATGTAGATCCAGGTGGTTTCACAGTGCAGACAGAACATGAAGATGATTTTCGCGAAGTGAAGATCGATCTTCCAAAGTCATGGGTGCAGGGTTTTTTACAGATTTCAGCGGCGATGGGACAGCCGTTGGAAAAGGTTCGTCTTGATCCACAGGATGTCTTTATGATGTGTCAAGTGCTTAGAAAGCACAAAGACACTGCCGGAACCCGTGCCATTCAGTTCCATTTGAAGAAAAATAAGCCCGTCAAGATTGTGATTGAACCGTGGGGCATCGAAATCAATTGTCTTCGCTCGAAATATTATGGTGAAAAAGATCAAACCATTCGAGTATGGGGACGCCGGCGCCTATTTATTCTAGAACGTCTCATTCCATTGGCACAACATTTTGACCTCTATCTTTTAGGGACAGGATTGCCGTATTTCTTCGTTGCCAAGATGCCTGGGATGCAGTTTACACTGGGTTTATCTGGATGGTCTTCGAACAACTTCGCCGACGGATCCAACTTCTCTTTGCTCGCGCCGCGAGGTCAAGTGACCAATGAGGATAAGGAGGCTGTGTTCAGTGAGTTGGGGCAAGATTGGACCGCTACGATTGACGAGTTGATCGACTATACCGACTTTGATGAGCAGACAGTATCATCCTCCTTAATGGCCTATATTCAAGCCGGTCGTGTGGTGTATGATTTGGACAAGCAGGTCTATCAGAAGCGAGAGTTGACGCGAGACCCTCTGGATATGGATCAACTGAGATTCACTTCGCCAGAGGAAGAGAATGCGTTGAAACTTCTAGAGCAAGAAGCCATTTCAGATTTCCGAACCAATGTAATGGATGTGGAAGAGTTTCGTAAGGGCAAGGCTGTAATGTCCAAACGCTATATCATAACGGCAACGGTCACAGACAATGACAACTTAGAAGAAACCCGACTGGTGCTGAATGATAATGAGAGTGTCAATCGTGCTGAATGCAAGTGCACTTGTTCTATTGGTCGAAATAATTTCAAACAAGGGTTGTGTCGCCATGTTCTTGGACTTCGTTTGGAACTGAACAGACGCATTGATAGAGGATTCGTATTATGAGCTCAATTGAAGAGTTGCTGGCAGAATTAGATACAGAGGCCATGACACGGGCCGAGATCCGAGCGGTCATGAGTCAAATCGGTAAGGATTCATTGCTAGATGCTGAGATGAAGCGTTTGGGATTTTGGGATCCGGATACGATTTCCGGTACAGAAGGCAAACTCTCCGATCTAAAGGCGGAACGAGATGCTCTGCAAGCCAAGCTGCAAGAACTCTCGGAGTCTCTTACTGGAAAGGAAGATGCGGAACGTCGATTGGCTGAAGAGCAACAAGCCAGGATTGAAGCCTCTCGTCAAAAGCAAAAGGACGATCGAGAGCGCAGAGAACAGGAACGTGTGGCTCGCAAAGAGGCATGGGAACAGGCCCAAAATGAAGATATGCTTTTCCTTGGTGAAACAGTCTCCTCAGGGTTGGATTACACGTACGAATCCAAAAATAAGCAAACGTACAATCAGCTTCCGGCTATTCAGACCATCAAGGACTTGGCTCTGATTCTGGATTCCGATATTCCAACGCTTCGTGTGTTTGGGTTCTTTAGACCGGTGTCGAAGTTCAATCATTATCACCGTTTTGGCATTCCCAAAAAGACCGGCGGTGAACGAAAAATTTCTGCCCCATTGCCTCGGTTAAAAGCCTTGCAACGAAGCATTTTGGATCGGATTTTGGCACAGGTGCCCATTCATGATGCGGCGCATGGTTTTGTTCCGGAACGCTCTGTCTACACCAATGCCATACCGCACGTTGGAAAGTCACTGGTGGTCAATATGGATCTCAAAGATTTCTTTCCGACACTCACGTTTAAACGTGTAAAAGGATGTTTTGTTCATTTGGGGTACTCTCCAAAGATTGCGACGATCTTAGCTCTGTTGTGTACAGAGGCAGATACTGTTGAAGCGGAGATGGACGGTCAGAAATGGTTTGTCGCACAAGGAGAGCGATTTTTGCCACAGGGAGCTCCGACGTCACCTTGCTTGACCAACATTGTTTGTCGCCGGATGGACTATCGTCTGGAAGGGCTCGCTAAGTCTATGGGGTGTACGTACACTCGTTATGCAGATGATGTGACCTTTAGTTCAGAAGATGCTTCGTTGAAGGTGGGTAAGCTACTTTTCATTGCGCGTAAAATTGTGGAGTCCGAAGGCTTTGTGGTTCATCCCAAAAAGACGAAGATCATGCGGGATGGAATGCGGAAAGAAGTCACCGGTGTCGTCGTGAATGAGAAGACCTCGGTTGATCGTGAAACCCTCAGAAATTTTCGAGCACTCTTACATCAGATTGAGTTGGATGGACCAGAAGGCAAAACGTGGGGGGAGTCAGAAGACGTGCTGACAGCCGCTCTGGGGTTTGCTTCGTTCGTTCAGATGGTGGATCCTGAACATGGTGAACCTTTGCATGCAAAAGTGTTAGAACTATGTGAGAAGTATCGTTCTTAGGAGTCTCTATGCTTTGCAAAAGTTGTAACCATGTCGTTGATCAGCAGAAGGCTCGATTCTGTCCCTTTTGTGGTGCAGTCATGCCTGAGGATCCTAGGTTTGTCGAACAATACACACAGAAAATCCGTGAGTATTTGGCCGACGGTGTGCTGGAACCATGGGAAGTGCGAGAGCTGGCCAACCTGAGAATGCAACTCAACATATCAGAGCAAACCCACAGCTCCATTCTTTCAACCTTTGAGTATGTCGATCACAACACGATTGCGTTGGAAACAGACATTTCAGATGTAGAAGACTACCGAGCCAATCAGCAGTGTCAGTTTCGAATATTGATACGGAATGTTGAACCGTATGCCATTCGCCGCTGTGTCGTTCGCTATCAGATTGTACAGGGCGGAGAGCAGTTTGACATACCAGCATCTGCCATTCCAGCTCGTTCAAGTATCGATTATACATTGCCATTCATACCGCAGCGTGCTGGGCAATATGAGTTTTCAGGCACCATTGATGTCGACGATGACAACGGTCGCTCTTATCGCTATCAGTTTAGGGGCATTAATTTTACCGTTGCGGCAGCTGAAACTCACGTGATCAACCGAGTGGAAGTGGGAGATGGCTTCACTGGGGTCTTGAATGTTGGAGATAAGGCTCAGCGAAATATTGAAGCGGGGCTCAATTTGCAGTCCACTTGGACCCCTGTCAATTTGAAGCCGATTCCGATGCGTAGAGATGGTGTCTTTGTGGATGCCAGTTTTGCCCATCAGTTCACGCCGCAGTCTGCGTGTCGATTGACACTGCAAACCGCGCAAGGCGAGTTTTTGATTGATGTATGTACGCAAGAGACAGTCACCTTTGGTCGAAGCACGCAAAAGAGTGACTTGCAATTGGCGATAGAGCCTTATTTGCCGGCTCATCTGTATCATCAAAATCTTGCGATGACCAAGCAGATATCTGGTCGACACATAGCGATTTCTAAGGACTCGGACTCTCGTATGGCACAGCTGACAGATCTGGGTTCTAAGAAGGGAACACTGCGAAACGGGCAACCTTGTTACCGCCTGACAAATTACCCCCTTCAAACAGGGGATACCATCTCTGTGGCCAATATGTTGCAGTTGAAAACACAGGTCATCTTTGATGGCACGACTCATGAGCCACTGGGTGTGATTCTAAAGCGACAAAACAATTTGTCCCAAAAACTGCACTGCGTCATCTTTGATCGAGTGGGTGTTTGGTCATCCAGAGCCACTGTGCTTGGTGAATTGAGCATTGGTGAGACCGAGGCGCCTCTGCAAATTCAGAGAAAACAAGGATGTGCTTATTTGTGCAATGTCTCCAGTGGAACTGTAACAGTTAATGGATTGCCCCTACACAATGGAGAAGCCATGCCCCTTAGCGCAGGTCAACACATTGTCTTGACCACCGGCACCTTATCTGTGACAGATTTGAGTTGAATGGGTTTCACATGGTCTATCTAGGGTTCTTTTCCCACATCATTTTGGAGTGAGCATGTCAACGAAAAAATCTTCATCAGATCCGTTGGATGGCGATACAGGAGATGACTTAAACATTGGTGGTTCACAGACCGACATAGATCCCCTCGATGGAGATACGGGGGATGGTGATGGTCTAGCGGACGGGTTTGGTACAGAACTCGATGGTGCCACTGGTGGAGAGGCCTCTAGTGCAGGCTGTCCAGACCCATTTGCGGTGGGGGAGACCTTTTATCGATTTACGTTGAACGGTTTATTGGGGCGTGGTGGAACGGGAGTGGTCTACTCGGCAACGAGTAAAACAGGGTTGTGGGCGATCAAAATTTTCTGTCCCTGTTTGCGAAACCAGCCTGAATTAGAGGAGCATTTTAAAAATGGACATAAACTGGCGAAGGACTTGTTTCATCGATATCCGGGAGTGGTTCCGATTCATGACGTTGGTGAAAAGAAGGGACATGTCTATGTGAGGATGTCTCCATTTAAGGGATGTCCGACGTTGGCTCGTCAATTATCTCCTCCATCAGATAGGGAGACTCTCCGTACTTGGTTGCAAAATATCTTCAAACCCTTGTGTGAAACGATCGATGGCCTGCACGATGAAGGAATTGTACATGGAGATTTGAAAGCCGCCAATATTCTAGTGACGCCAAACGGACCTGTGGTGATAGATTTCGGTTTGGCGATGGATTTCCGAAATGGTTTGCGAAAGATGATTCCAAAGTTCGGTACGCAAAGCATCATGTCCCCAGAACAACATCTCGGTCAAGGTATTGGTCCTGCAAGCGATCGATACACGCTGGGCTTACTTGTGTATCGTTATCTATCTGGTCACTATCCATGGAATAGAGGCGCCTCGAATCTAGCCATACGGCAGGCGAAAGACACCAATCAGCTGATTCCACTGAGAACACCTCTCGTAGATGAATTGACAGGGCTTGCAGACGTCGTTCACAAGATGTTGCAACGCGATCCAGCTCAACGTTACCCTCGATGCATAGAATTTTATACGCGACTGCTTGAATGTACAGAGCTATTTAGAATGGATACATCTGGTAGCATTCGTGAAGATGACCGAATCGAAGTGGTAGAATATGAATCAGATCCACTTGGTCCTTTACGGCAGTCTAAAATCCGTTCCTATCAGCAGTCCTTGAAGCATCGAGAACCAGATTTGGTCAGGGCACGTCTTCGAGGGGATGAATTACAGCGATTGTTCAGAGAGGGGCTTGGTGGTCAAGCCGAACAGGAAGAATTTCGACGCTTGCTCAATCGGTTTCCCATTTGGGAATTGGCACCCCTGCAACATCTTCCATTTTCTTTGAATGGGCATCAAGCACTATTTGCG
>CALDQI010000280.1:0-6281 GCA_937911635.1 uncultured Pseudomonadota bacterium
TGTTGCATCATCTTGTAAAGAGGAACTTAGTGCAGGGAATACACTCGTGGTTGTAACCAAACTGTCCGAATTTACGACAGGAGTCGTTTCGTTAATTGGTGTTGATACTGGGGATGCGAACGTTGAACCGATGAATGAGAAAAGTAGCAACATGTTTCACCATAGTTGTAGTTTTTAGTGGGTGTAATTAGAATAACCCATAGTCATGAAGGGTATAAAGTATATGAAACGGTTTTATAGAATTCAGTGGCACACATCTTCATTACAATATGGTTATAATATTATCGTATTTCGTCATCGAGAGCGACTTTCACTCGCAATCAGTAGCGATGGGTTATACTGCTCGTGGTTATCTTTGTTTCGTCCCTCACTCCTAGCCCCGTTTTCATCGCTATGACTTTCCTCAATCTTATAGCCTCATCCGCATCTTCCAATGTGAGAACATTGTTGGCAGTATGTACATTGTTTGCTGGCCTACTAGTTGTGTCATCCGACGCTCAAGCGGATCCATCATTGAGTCGAAAGTTGAACACTTATACTCAGCACCCGTTCTTTACGGAGTCTGAGGTTGGCGTTCAGGTTGTCAATTTGAAGACCATGGAAGAGGTCTTTTCACACAATGCTGATCAACATTTTATCCCTGCATCTGTAATGAAAGCCTTAACGTCGGCTGTAGCACTACAAGAACTAGGCCCAGAGTATAGATTTGTGACGGAACTTCGATACACTGGTGAGATTACAAATGAAGGTGTGTTGAAAGGCAATCTATACATTGTGGGTTCTGGTGATCCATATATGAATGGAGAGGCCATCTGGAAGATGATTCGCAATATGAAAGTTGCGGGTGTGAAGTCGATTCAAGGTGGGATTTACTTTGATGACAGTCGGTATGATGGCGCCAGTTACATTCCTGGCTGGGGTAAAGAAGTCGATCTGGCAAATGGTCCATCGTATTTTCCGATGCGTTCCGCGTTAAACTTCAACACCAACAACATCGCTATTATGGTATCCCCTGGATCTAGAGTGGGCTCACAAGCCGAGATTCAACTCGAGTATCCATACGAACTGGTTGAGATCGACAATCAAGTCAAGACCGCTGGTGCAGGTGGGCGTTCTTGGATCCAAATTGAGCGCGAAGTGGAGTATGAAGATGATACCATCGACACTTCAGCTGAAGAGATACATGATGTAAAGCAGATCACATACCATATCAAAGGACGCATACCCGTTAATACATATTCTCCATGGGTCTATTACCGTAGTATCTTAGAGCCGGAAGAGTTCTTTAAAGAGAACTTTATCCAAATTTTGCAAGATCATGGGATCGGTCATCGTGGAAAAACGGGGTTTTCTAGCTTTCCGGAGAGATCAGTTTTGCTAGCTCAGCATCGCTCCGACCCTCTACGGGTTTTGGTCTCGGATATGAACAAGTATTCTAGAAATCTTACGGCCGAGATGTTGATGCTCGAGCTGGGATCCAAGACATCTCTGCCCGCTCAAACTGAGAATGGCGTTGCATTGATTGAATCCTATTTGGATCGTTTGGGCGTGTGGACTGAAGAGTCCCTTGTTTTAAATGGGTCAGGCTTGTCTCCGACAATGCAATTGCAACCCAGTCAGGTCTCGGCCGTCATGCTAGATATGCATACCAATCCTTTGTTGGGGCCCGAGTATGTTGCCTCAATGTCGGTATCCGGTCGTGATGGGACTCTTCGAAAGCGTATGAAGCAAGAGCCATACATTGCGAGGGCAAGAGGGAAGACGGGAAGCATCAATGGTGTGTACTGCGTTGCTACATATATTTACGCGACGGATGGTACCCCCTATGTCATGGTGTTTTTTGCAAATGAGTTGCGCCGACGTTCCAGTTTTGTACGAGATTTACAAAATCAAATCATTCAGGAAATCGTTGATTACTCATCCGAGTCTACGGTGCCTTCACGTTGAAGAAGACGAAAAGGTCAGTGATGAAATGAAAAAGAATTATAAGTTTCATTTACAAATGCAGGCATTGGGCTGAAAAAACTTTGGAATGTGTTAAAGTGTTGCACATGTATGGTCGTGTTGAATATAACAGTCCATATTGTTGAATTAGAGTTGCTGCTCAGCAGGATGGGGTTTAATATATGCACCGTTTCATGAAAATAATGTTGTGCTCATTGGCATGTACACCGTCGATTGTTTTGGCCGAGGAAGCAGTTTCGGTAGATGACAAAGACTTTCAGAAAGAGTTGTTGACCATCGAAGAGAAGGTGACGGCACTGAAAAAGAATGTTTTTAGCGCGAAGGCGACACTGAACTTGTTGCGCGAGTTGGTGGTTCAAGGGAATGTTTCAGGCTCCAAAGCCAACATTTGGCAAATTAATCAGTTGAATGGCGGCTATGTAATCAAGTCAGCGTCCTACGTGTTGGATGGAACACCGATTTACAATATCAACGATGCTTCAGGGGACTTGGGATCGAAAAGTGAATTGATGGTGTACGATGGCGAAATGGGTGTGGATGATCACACTTTGACCGTAGAACTTGAACTTGCCGGGTCTGGTAGAGGATTGTTCTCCTATGTGGATGACTATGTATTTACAGTCCGATCTGCCACAAACTTTTCTTCCGAAGAAGGTGAGAATTGCGTCATTCGTTCTGTGATTGAAAAACGATCTGCATTCTCCTATTCCTATGAACAGCGACCAAACATTGTTTTTCAAACGATTTGCTCTGAATTTGGTGAGTGATATCCAATGTTGAAATGGCTTTCATTGAATCATAGATTGCGCCCACTTACTCAGGTTTGTGTCGTATCTGCACTGCTTTTTTCACCAGCGACATTTGCAAAGTCGGATGACTGGAGACCAGCAGCTGCCACTCAGGAATTAAAGGAGATAGAGGCCGACATCAATCTCATTCGTTCCAATTATGAGGTGCGAGGAAAAGTATTGGGGCAGGCTGATGCTGAAGAGAGGTTCAATGAGGCTTTAACCAAGTACCTACTTGGGGATTATAAGAAGGCTGCCGAAGCCTTTTATGTTTTGCTGGAAACTGAATCCGTATATGGGTCAGGTTTCGTACAAGAAGCTGAATGGTATTTGGTTGACTCTGCCTTTAAGATAGGTCAGTACGCTCTCGTGGAAGAGTTTGCCAAGCAAATCAGCAACAATCCTGGGCACATGTTCTTTACTGACGCCATTCGATTGTTGTTGGAGAGTCACGGGCGTCGAGGACGTTCGGACAAGTTTCGCGAAGACTATCGCCGATTCGTTCTCTCTGGCTATGTTGAGTCGTCAGATGCACTGAACTACGCCATCGGCAAAAGTTTGTATTTTCAGGGGGATACACCCCAAGCAAAACAAGCATTGTTTGAGATCCAGCAGGGGTCTCCATTCTGGTATCGAGCCCAGTACTTTTTGGGTGGTATCTATGTTTTTGAGAAGAATTTAGAGAAGGCCAGTCAGTCGTTTGAGATGTCGTTCAACCCTGAGGCTGCTAAGCCAGAAGAAATAGAACTGAATGAGTTGAGTTTGCTCGCGAAAGCGCGTGTCCTAAGTGAACAGGAAAAGTTTTCCGAAGCGATCTCCTACTATGAGCAAGTACCATACTCGTCGCCATATTTCTTTGACCGTCTGTATGAAACGGCTTGGGCGTTTATTGAGCAAGAGCAGTGGCAAGAAGCCATTGACGTGATTCAGACCTTCTTGTTGGCCTATCCAGAAAATGAGAATGCCATTCGATTTCGGAACACTTTGGGTGATCTCTACATGCAGGTTCAGAACTATGAGGTTGCATTGGAGGCGTACTCTGGAGTACTTGAGCAGATGGAGCCAGTGAGGGAACGTCTCATTCAAATTATGACTCAAGAGCCACTTGTGTTGGAACTGTTGGATGCAAAACTCAAGGGGGAAGAAGAGCCTCTAGAGTATGATGTCCCAGAATATATTGAAGATCGTTTGTTTAAAGATCCAGAGCTTCAACAGACTGCCGAACTTGTATCTCTCGCTCGTGAGCAGAGAGAAGATGTGACCAACGCACAAGGTTTTGTAGCGGAGATTGATGCCGTATTGCAGAATCCAAATCGTGCTTTATACAGTTTTGTGAAAGATCAAGCTCGGCTGAACAATCTTAATCAAGATATGTTGCTGTTGTTGCTAGAATCTTTGGAGCAAGAATCCCAACTCCTTTTGGAGTCCAGTAAAGACCAAGGCTCAATCAAACAAATCCAACGTGAAATTGCAGCGGCTCGTAAAGAGTTTGAGGGTCAACGCCTTTCCTTAGAGGAATCACGTCAACCGGTTGATCTAGAGACCGATGGTGTTGTGATTGCACTGAATAAAATTCAACGAGATGCTCGTGATGTACGGATGATGACATATGCTCTGTTGGATGAACTGGAATTGTTTGTAGAGCAAAATGATGCTTTGATCCAAACCTTACCCCAGCACGAGCAGCAGTTTTTACTGTCTATGATCGATGAGATTGAAAGTTCCATGAATGAAACGCAACAGATCGTTCGCAGTGTCATTACGGAAGATACCCAAGAGTTGTTGGTAAAACACCTAGGTGCAGAACGATACTATCGTGATGTAATTTCTAACCTTCAGGCGGATGCATCCTTTACAGCTGTTCAAAGTGAAGCATTGTTAAAAGAGGCAAACCACTTCTTAGACGACACTTCAGTCCACCTCCAGTCTATGCCAGAAGAGCAACTAGACGAGTTGAAAGCTCAGTTGCTTGATATTCAACAGCTGCTCAAAGACACCAATGTGGAATTGCAAGAAGTGGCCTCCGAAACGACACGGAACGTTTTGCTGGCGAAAATGGGATACGGTGTCGATATCGGGAGTAGCTTAGACTCCTATTTGCTCGTATTTCAGCAGCTTCACAATCAGATGCTCCCACTTTGGAGTAACAGTTCCTTAAAAGAAAAGTCCGTAGTAAAGCAAGAGATTGACAATCTGTGGTTGTCTGCTCGAAAGATTGATGGCGTGAGGGATTCGATTCTGATTTCAATGGATGGCATTCAAGATAGACAACGTGTGGTTCTTGCTGAGTTGCTACGTGAACAAGAGAGCAGTCTATCCCAGTTTGCTGATACTGTTGTGGTTTTGGCAGAAGATGCTGAATCCTTGGGCTATCAAGCTGCGTTCCGTTCCTTTGAAAATGCGGTGAGCCATGTGGACGAGCGTATGCTGGGTGCTGAATTGGGTGGTGTGAAAGTCACTTGGATTCGATCATCTAATATTGAAACTGAGATTTTACGATTGACCTCTGAAGAGGCAACTCGAATCGGTGCTTTAAATAGACGATTCACAATCTTAAAGTCAAAACTGTCTGATTCTTTCTCTCAAGAGTAACGCAATATGATGAAACAACCGTTTTCAATCGCTCCTTGGTCTCTTATTTTGTCGTTGTATTTTGTACCGGCACAGGACTCTTATGCACAAGAGTCTGATGAGGTAGAAGATGGAGAGTCGGACTCTACTGATTCTACAGGTGAGACAGAGTCCGTGGGACCTGCAGACTCAGAGAACTCAGAGAACAATGAAGATTTAGAAGGGACCGAAAATTCAGACTTTGAAGAATCGACCTCCAGTACCCCAAGTGATGTTGAAACGTCCTCTGATTCAAATGTATCCGATGAGCAAGATCTAGACGAAGGTGCTGACGATGTAGTAGCTGCACCGGTTGCGGCGTCGGGTGATATCCAAGCGCCAACGGTTCAAGATATCGCTGCGTTTAAGCAGTCTTACAAGCGCTATCGCGGTCGAATCAATGAGTTTCGCGAAGAAACGCTATCGATGGTTGAAATTCAGCGTCAAGAAGCCTTTGAGTTACTGCGTGAGCAATATACGGAACC
The DNA here is from genome assembly GCA_937911635.1 of uncultured Pseudomonadota bacterium. GTDB lineage: Bacteria > Myxococcota_A > UBA796 > UBA796 > UBA796 > CAJWHX01. The sequence continues at coordinate 5,849 of CALDQI010000280.1, forward strand.
AGTTTCTAAGTTAAAAGAGCAGCAACTTCAGCAACGAATTACCGCAATCGAGCGTTTTGAACGATTTATTCAAAAGTATCCCAAAGCTGCTGAGGGGGCTGGCATTCGCTTTCAATTGGCGGACATTTACTTTAAGATGGCGGAAGAGTCCTTTATTGCTGCGCAAGAAGATATTGCGATGCAGATGGATGAGAATCCAGATTTAGAATTGGTTGTGAGTAAGAATCTAACGGAAGCATTCGAACTCTACAAAGAGATCGTAGAGTTGTTTCCAGAATCTGACGTGATTGATGGTGCTCTATATATGATGGGCTGGTGTCATTCAGATGCTGAATCTGACCTGTATGACGCTGATAAATCAGCAGAGTACTACAAGCGAGTCATCGAAGAACATGCGGACTCTAGATTTGTTCCTCAGGCTAGCTATTTCGTT
>CALDQI010000281.1:0-3071 GCA_937911635.1 uncultured Pseudomonadota bacterium
TAAAGTGACATCAAATGCCACTTTGTACATGAACTCCGGTGGAGGTGGGGACAACAATATCTCTTGGACTTGCTGCGGTAGTTCAGGACACGATGTCTATTATCGATAGGGGCCAATATGTTTGATGCTAAGAAAATATTTCTTCTTTTATTGTTCACAAAAGATGCATTTGCCAGTGAAGATACAGAATGGATAAACGAAGTCCTGCCAGACGAGACATGGCATAAGGACTTCCAGCCTAAGTTTGTGCATTGTATAAACAAATCAAAAACGAGCCTATTGGTATACAAAGAAGCCATCAAATACTGGAAAAATAAAGGCTACGTGAGTGGTGCATCGAGTAAAATAAACATTGAGTATTGTGAAAATAGTCATGATGATTTGGGTAAAATAAGACTGGCAGGAGAAGAAGGGTTAGATGATGGCTACTTTGGTGTTACAAACAGACAACTAATTGATGTCACCCTGGTAAACGGTGCTGTTGAGACACATGTAGGGTCCGCGTATATTCGGATAGAAAATGAATATTCAAATGATCTAAATATGGTTATCCATGAACTGGGCCATGCGTTGGGAATACATCACAAACACGAAAAAGATTCTGTAATGAATGCATATCATATGTACGAAGATACCAATCTGTAATAAGTGAATGTTTCTGCACACTCTAGCGGTGAGAACTCATACACTCAATCGTGTGCATGAATGATGATATCGTAGGCTGGCTGACCTTTTGATGTGAGGACATATAAGCTGGTAACGATACTGTCCGTTGGTACATCTTCCAATTCCTTTCGAACGGTGTGGTAAATGTGGTGATGCGGTTCCAGATTGGTATCGTAGTAGCAAAGATTACCCTGTAGCTGAATGCGTCGAAGAATCCCTTTGTCTGCAAACTGATTGAGGGTGTTGTAGATGGTCGCTAGAGAGAAGCCGTGTCCAGCTGATTTGCTGACCTCAAATAGGGTCTCCGCTGTCCAATGGGTCGGATGCGTTGAAAACACCAATGAACCCAAAGCCAAACGTGCTTTTGTCATTCGAAGGTTGTTTGTGCGTAAGAGAGATTCAATATTCATTTTCACTTTTGGACTTGTCTACATTGTAACACAGGAAAAATCAGATATACAAACCAAATCATTTTGGAGACTATATGATCCCATTCCTCGTGGCCCTTGCTTTCGCTGAGCCTGTTGAACCATCCAGTACAGAATCGAATCAAACGGTTGGAGCTAGTTCTGTGGCTTTCCAACATACAGAAGAGGTCGTAGAACCTTTTACTCTGGATATACTTTCGACAGGTCATCTTGGAATGACCGGAACTGCAAGGTACTATTTTCCAACTCTGCAAACTTGGGAAGACCAATTTACAACACCGGTATCAGAGGTGACGTCGGATTATGCGACGCTTGTTCAAGGAGATTGGGTTATCCAAGGTGGTGAGAGACTCCAAGAGGTGCTCGAGGTTTTGAATCGGGAACAGAATGTCACTTCAGAGGGGTATGTGGAACCTGAATGTAAGTCGATAGACTCGAAGAACGGACGGGTGACCGTTACCGAAAGGATAATATTTGATGGATTGACACCAGAAATCGAGCAGATTGAACCAACCCTACAAAATATATTGGTTTGGCAGTGTACCAAAGATGGAGTGGAATTTGAACTGCTCAACTTTGGGTTGGAGACTGGTGAGGACATGGAAACGGATATAGAACTTCCAACCTGGGTTGCCAATAGGTTTGAGTTTAGACCAACGGTTCATTTGGTGGTGGATGGTCAACGGGTGGACATCATTGGAAGGCCGATGCAAGAACTCAGCCGGATATTTAATCACATCATCGAGAGAGAAGGATTCTACGTTGATGTAGGCAACTTTGTCCATGGATACACATCTGTTGAAGACAAAGGGTTCTCGAAGTATCGGTTTTTTGATTACGAGTGGTTGCACGCCTTACAACCCTTTGCTCTAGGTATTGGACGAAATGAACTGATAGCCGGTGTCCACAATTTCATTAAAGAGACCAACGGGATCGATTTACCGTATATTGCCACCAATTTGAAACCTCCAGAGAAGTATTCTGGAAAGACGTTTCCTACCCACAAACTTCACACCATTGATCATGACACAGGTAATTCAAGTTCAGTATTGTTTCTGTCGATATTGGATCCAGTTTGGTCCGAAGAGCTCCCACAAATCACGGCTGAAGGATGGACAATCACGTCTCCGAATGACTCCATAAATAATTTGTTGGATAGCCTAGAAGATGATGGCGAATACCCCGATGCTATTGTTGTGTTGACATCCGCATCTACTGATGTTCTACAAGACATTCGTCAAAGAGGTCCCAATATTGATCTGCTCATGGGAGACCATACACTTGCAACGCACCGGATATCAGAGCAGGTTATCGATTTACACGAACTAGACCGAAGTGAAAAGGGAGCCCCGATTACATTACCGATGGATGGGTTGCAATTGGTGTGGCTCGAAATTGGCAATGGATTTCTACAGCGTATACAGCACAACGTGGTTGATATCTACGAAACGGATACAGTGAACACATCCGTACAGCGTCAAATTATGGGTACACGCCTTCCATATTATGGAAAACAAAATGCGCAGAGATTGACCTTAGATCACCTCGAATGGAATGAACGGTTGAGTCAAGAAGATTGGGAGGCCTTTCTGTGTGGCATCGTCATGGAAAAAACGGGTGCAGATACCGTTTTACTCGATGGGTTTACTCCACCACGGGCGGTGGGAACCTTGACCGAGAAGCACATTTCTGATGCCCTTGCAGTCAATGATGTCGTTGAAATTCATCGAATCCCCGGTAAAAACTACAAACGATTTTTGGATCAATCCAAAGGTGCTACCAGTACAAGTTGTGGTGTAAAACCTGGTACAGGTGGGCCCAAACCAAGGGGGATACCGATAGAGTCTGGTATGTTTTATACTGTTGCAACCACCGATCAAGTTCGATTGAGAAAGAAACTTGGACTGTTGATCCAAGCGAATCAATCTTCAAAATGGCTGGACGCACCCAAAACAGAGACCTTGATGCAGGGAGATG
>CALDQI010000282.1:0-6556 GCA_937911635.1 uncultured Pseudomonadota bacterium
GAGTTACTCAAGGCAATGCTATCCTCACCGTTCTTTAAACTAAATGACCCGTGGACATACACAACATCGACGTCTACACCACCATTCGAACTGGTGTCGGCGTTCACACCAAATACAACATAATCACCTGCAGCCACAACCACATCTTCCGTAACCAAAAATGTTTGTTCCTCTGTATCCCCATTTCCGTCGTCCAATTCGTGGACCATCAGTCCATTGAGATTGATTTCTTCTGAACTTGCGTTGTATACTTCAAACCACTCGCCTTCTTCATCCGCAATCTGTGGCTCCGTACAGCTGATGGATAGGTACTCCTCCCCTTGACCGTTCACGGCGACTTCAGAACCCGTTACACCACAAGGATTTTTCATAATCTCAGTGATGACGATATCCCCAACTTGCAACGACTCTGCACTGGCAGAATCTTCTTGAGTATCTTCTGTATTTTCTGTATCTTCTGTATCTGTAGTGTCCGTATCCGTGTCTTCAGTATCTTCAACTGAAGTGTCCACACTTGGGTCCGTCGTTGAGGTATCTGACGTCTTGTCTCCACAAGCCAGCATCGAAAGTAAAAGCAACATTCCTGTCTCCATTGTTTAAATTTGACCTTGAAATAACATTTTTAAGTGACGGATTCAATCTTGCGAAGTAAATTCCACCATTTGGTAGACTTTCCCATTTATTGGGCTAGTGAAAGTCGAAGGAGATTCATATGAGAATTACGAAGGTTTATACAAGAACTGGTGACAGTGGTCAAACAGCATTGGTTGGAGGAACCCGGGTTCCCAAGAATCATGATCGGATCAATGCCTATGGCACTGTGGATGAACTCAATGCAATTCTAGGTATCATCGTGGCACACGCTCGACAGTCTAAGCAAACTGAACTCTTTGAACCGGTTGAGGCTCCATTGCTCCGAATACAAAATCATCTGTTTAACGTCGGTGCTGACTTGGCCACTCTTCCTGAACATCGTTGGGCTGGAATGATTAGAGTCGGAACCAAAGATGTCGGTTGGCTAGAACAAGAAATCGATCGTCTCAACGAGAACTTGGAGCCCTTAAAAGAGTTTATCCTCCCCGGTGGAGGCATTATTTCCACCTTTTGTCACCAAGCGCGGACGGTATGTCGACGTGCTGAAAGAGAATCGATGTTCCTGTTGGACCTTGATTTAGAATCCGAAGACCTTGGTGTACTGACGTACCTCAATCGCCTCAGTGACTACTTATTCGTCCTTGGGCGCTGGGTTGCGAAGACCAGCAATGAGTCAGAGACCTTTTGGAGTCGCGACGCATAGTTTGTTTCGGATTGAATGAATTGTCCGCAATCTGTGTCTGTGCTGTTCTCTAAAAGACGTTACGAAATATTCCGTCCTACCCACAGTGTTCTTTACATCTCTGTAAAGAGTTCCTCGAGGACCATTCTCATTTCTCGCGACAGTTTAGATAGATCATCATCATTCTCTACCTCTTGAATCTCAATCGTGTTGAGTACTTCTTGAAGGGACTGTCCAGTTGCGGCTGCTGTTAATCCTGCAAAGAAGTCATCCTGTGGTAAAAGAATATCAGTATCAAATCCCGAGTTGAGCAGCTGACTCAATGCATCGTTGGCTTTGTCTAGATCTGCCTCCTGAACCTCTTCGGGCTCGCTCACCGACTCTCCAAGTTCAAAAACATCTTCTTCTTCTGGAACCAAATCGAGCACATATTCTTCTGAAGACTCTTCCTCAGTAGATTCTTCGACAATCGCTGTTGCAACACGAACGGATGGTTGCGGAGTATCATCAACTTCTTCAATGATTGACGCTCCAAGAGAAATGGCCGGTCCACCGAGTGATATCTCTAGATTATCGGGTTCATCCTCAACCGAACCAAACACATTCTCAATGACCTCTCCGTCGAGGAAGGTCGGCTCATCTGTGTCATCAAATTCAACAACAGCCATCAGATCACGCATCCTCTTAGCGACTTCCTGCGTTTTGTCGTCCACAGACGGTGCCAACTGCTTGTGTTGGATCTGTACATCCAGTCCTCTAGAGCCCCTCGATGCAGATGAATCCCCCACTCCGATTTGTGCCTTCTCTTGTGTAACATTGACATCAAAGTCCTCATCCTCTCGGATGAATTCTCCATAGTTACGCATCTTCATTTCGACGGTTCGTCCAGAGACCACATCTTTGGCAGCCACATGAAGCATACCGTTTCCATCCAATCGGAAAGAAATATCAATCTCCGCGATCCCATCGGAGCGCAGATCTAGATTGCCAACACGAAACTCCCCCAAAAACTCATTCTCGATTGAAAAGCGAGAATGCCCCTGACGTACGACGATCACCACCGCTCGTTTTCCAGGCTGAAGGACAAAGGTTTCCGAAGCAGAAACGGGGATTCTGGCATTTTTGGAGATTAGCGTTTGAAACAACCCAGCCTGAACATCGATTCCCAAGTTAAATGGGGTAACATCAAACAACATCGGCGCATCAACTTCACCCAATAAAGAAGCCGCATGCAATGCTGCACCCTTTGCCACCACTTCATCTGGGTGTACCCCCTTAGATGGTTCCTGATTAAAATACGAAGCCAATTTTTCACGAACTCTCGGCATTCGTGTCTGACCACCCACCAAAATAATCTTATCGATATCGCTTTTCGACAACCCCGCATCGTCCAACGCTTGAGCAACGATTGAAACTGTTTTGTCAACCAAAGCATCCGTCAAACTGTGCAAAAGGTTACGGGTTAATGTGATTCGAAAATCGACGTTGGGGTGAATCTGTGGGAGCATAATCATCGTAGACTGCTGATAGGACAGCTCACACTTGGCCACTTCACAGGCTTCTTTTAACCGGCGTAACGCTACACGATTGGTAGCAAGATTGACCCCACTGTAATCCTCTAAGTGTTCGAGACAATGATGAACCATTGCATTGTCAAAGTCTTCTCCCCCTAAGAATGCGTCACCGGATATACCGAGAGTCTCAACGATTCCAGACGCAAACTGTAAGATGGAGATGTCAAAGGTACCACCACCCAAGTCAAACACGACCACTTTTGACTGTTGACTGACCCGCATACCATAAGCAATCGCTGCAGCCGTCGGTTCATTGATGATCCGTTGACAAGGTAGACCGGCCTGCTCTGCAGCCCTTTTCGTGGCCTTTCGTTGCGCATGGTTGAAGTAGGCAGGAACGGTAATGACAACTTCTTCAGGATCCACACTGAACTGGTCCGATACAAGATTGTAGGAAAATCTCAGTATTTGAGCAGCCACTTCACTGGGAGTGAACACTTCGTCACCAAGCTGTATACCACACAACCCATCTTCAAGTTCCGTAATCGTCAACCCAAGAGCATCCGCCAATCTAGGGCGTTCCTCTGAATCGTATCGTAGCCCCATTAGTCTTTTGACAGCATAGGCACCCAGATGAGGCTCTTTCAAACGGGCAGTCTTGGCAGGATAACCAACCTGCCACTCACCATTTTTTCGAAAGACGGCACTGGGAAACGTTCGATTTTGCTGAGCGTCCTCGATCATATACGGTCGACCATTTTTGATGACAGAAATGGCGAAATTGGTCGTTCCCAAATCTATGCCCACCACAAATGATGCCGGTTTTGCCATTGCTTTCCCCTTATTACGTTGGCATGATCACAAAATCTGATGTTGATTGATTAAACTGTATACCAATCTAGATGTAAAAGTCCACTCAACCAATGGTACATAGTATACATCAATCGAGCGGAGAGTAACAGGGTACAAATGGAAACTTTTGTGTAACAGTCAAACCATGTCACAGACTACGATGGCTTAATAAAAACGCATTTCTGAGATACAGGTATCTTTAACCGTTTTCCCTTCTTTAACATCAACCAGTTCCACAGTGACACTCTTCGTAGTGACAGGTTCAATATTGAGCGTTTGTGGCATCAAACTGGGTTTCACCACAAGACTTTGAGACTTTCCACTGTCAAAAGTGAGTTGAATCGTCTTCACGGACCCATACGCCATAAATAACTTGAAATCTGTACCGTTTCCGTTCACAACATCTAGATTGGTCAGTTTTTTGGCACCATCAAAAGTATAGGTCAGTTTCTCACCTGCCCCACTGCCATCAGCACCTTCGCACCATGGTGTATCTTTCAGGTTGTCTTGCAAGTTTGAAGCATCGTAGGACCCGTCGTTGTCCTCTGGAAGGGTTGTAGAAGCCTTTACATCTGCGACATAAAAGGCATCTGGGGTCGAGTCATACACTTTGATTTCGGATACCGCTGTTCGTTCAGCATATGCGGACCCAGAATGAACCTTGGCAAAACGCACTTTAAAAGTCTTTCCAGTATGGGGTTTGGCAAATTCAATGGTTTCAACTTTCTTTTTGTCATCCAGTTCAAACACTTCTTTACTACCATCCTCGAAGCTCACTTCCATTTTGGCAACCCGATTGTGGAAATCCCACTCATTAAATGAATACCAATACCCGTTCCACATTTTGAGAGATGAAATGGTACTGGATTCAGCCAAGGAAACCTCAAACCACGATCCCAAACCCGAGCCTTCATCATCTTCAATCCATGCCGTTACCGACTTGCCGTCAAAGAGTTGCTTCGGATCATACTTCGTTGACGCGTCAGGGGCCCTATAAGACGAAACTGCTATCGATTCAATCGAGATTTCTTTTGCAAATGAAAGTGAGATGAGACTCATGAGTGCGAACATGCAAACTCCTTACATAAATTGTTGTTGATGTTGTTGAAAACTGTAGAACGGTCAAAATGTGGAACTGTATGCAACCTCGACACCGTTGAATCCAGGTAGTGTACGACACTGACCACCCGAGCAACGAATCCCTGCTTTGTAGGCACCAGCCAATACACGCAACGTTGTTTCTGCGGTCGGTCGATACTTCAATTCACCAGCAAGGTATACCTCATCGGTAATGTTTCCAACCGATTGAAGCTGTGTATTCGTTGTATAATCTTGGTAAACAATAAAGTCTATATCCTCACCATGTCGCCAAACTACGGCATTCTGAATGGTGACAAAGTCATTGTGAGAGACTGGATTGTCCCCCCACATAAACTTCCACATTGAGGTATTGAGTTCCATTGCTTCATGACCGAACAGTGGAAAGCCTATTTCTCCATCAAAATGCATCAAACGATCTTGCCCTTGATCGACTCCATTGTCCAGTTCTGGAACGGAATCTCTATCGTCAATCCGGTAGCCCATATTCATCAATACGACCACTTCATTTTCCGTATACTGTACTCCGGCAACTGGATGAACAATGGTTTCTGGGACGATATTGAAGTGTAACCCCTCAAGATCTTTGTCGTGAAAGGCTGAAACTGCAATATAAGGTGTCAAAACAGAGGGCTTGATGGGTACGTCGACACGGATTCGCCCACCGATCACATCATTTGAGTTCACGGTTGCCGATGAATCTTCTGTAATCATCCGTTCATATTCTAATGAAGGTGGCGTAGCAACTTCCCAGTTGTCAATCGATGTATACAAGTTGATGCGTTCAGAGTCTTTGGATATTTTCCCTTCCAATAAAACGACTAATATCCCGGGATATGCACTGGCGGAAACATATCCGGTGTACCCCGTCTCGTGTTCACCACCCTCACTGAGTGCATCATCATAGTATTGAAAGACGTTGCCTTCAAAGTACCAATCGAGTCCTGCCAAGCCATACAGTTCAGCATCCATCCCAACAATTGTAGCATCAATCGGCTCTTCCAATCGAAGGATCCCAGATTCATTTCTGAGCGCAGAATCTCCAAAGGTAGCCGTTACACCATGGAATCCCAACGTTGCAGATCCCACGCCATAAAGCATGACTTGCGCTCCATTAATTAAGTGTGGAACGTCTTGATACAAACCCAAATTTGGATTGTCTCTGGAAACTTGTTGGCGATTTGATAAACCAGACAACGCAGTCACTTCCGCTCGCCCAAAATTTCCCGTGTATTTAACACCCCTTAAAGAGGTATCGATGTCGACGATTTTATTGGAGCGGATATTGAGTGCAATACCACGACCAAAAGCCCCTCCCATGTCTCCAATCTCAATCTTCGAATCGGTAAAGTTCTTGGTCAAGTTCACCTTTTCCAATCGCACAAAACTATTTGATAAAGGCGAAAAGAGAGATGGCTCCAACAAATCAATGGAATTGTACTCTTTTCCATCTAGGATGTACCGATTGAGTCCAAGCGAGACCTGATCAATTTGTACGGAAGAATTCCAGCCTTGCTCAGCGTGATTCAGCTTATAATAGTACCGATTCACAAACTCTGTATAATCGTGCAATCTTGGATGCGTCTGTTCAAAACCAGGCTGAAGACGGTCGGAAACTCGATATCGAGACCGAGACTCCCATCGATTGGTTTCTGTCGCACCAGAGATCAACCCCATTCCATACAGCATATTTGGGGGCGGTGCTGATTCTTCCAACGCAGCCAAAAGAAAATCGACCTCGTCTTCTTGCTCCAGGCACGTCCGTTGCGCGCCCGAGCTCGATGGGCACGACGGAGAGATCGCGGCGGTCGTGCTG